>CAYWIH010000188.1:0-6558 GCA_964458305.1 uncultured bacterium
ATCTCGATCGAGTATAAATTGATTTAAAATCGCCAAAGTAACTTAAAAAAACACTTCGCCAGATTTTTTATCCTCTAAATAATCCGATCGCTTTAAAATTTATTCTCTCTAAAAATTCTCTACCAAACTAATCCTACTTTCTCAGATGACCTTTTGAATATAATTTTATTTATGAACTTGGAAAATTTATTAAATCGAGCGATCGAACTAGCAAAAAAAGCTCACGAAAATCAAAAAGACAAAGCAGGAAAACCTTATATCGAACATTGTTTGCGAGTAATGAATAATTTAAATACTCCCGAAGAGAAAATAGTGGGAGTGCTGCACGACAGTATAGAAGATACAGATTTAACGATCGAAAAATTAAAAGATAAAGGATTTAGCGAGCCAATCTTAGCAGCAATTTTAGCAATTACAAAAAAAGATAACGAAGAATACGAAACCTACATAAAAAGAGCGATCGCCAACCCTCTAGCTTTGCGGGTCAAAATTGCCGACCTTAAAGACAATATGAATATTAACCGGATTAAAAATCCTACCGCAAAAGATTATCAAAGACTAGCTAAATATCAAACCATTTATTCCCGATTATTAAAAGAAATCGCAACCAAAAAAAAGACAGAAGAAAATTAAACAAAAAACCCTCTAAAAAGAGAATCAAAAGTATAAAAACAATTATCTTCTGTCCTAAAAAAGGTTCTAACTAAAATTTAAGAAACTTGCGACAAAACATCCTTAGCATGAGAGCTGGTGTTAACCTTTTCATCCACGTGGCTAATTTTACCCTCACCATCAATAATGTAAGTCACTCGCTTAGCATAACCGCCGCCATCGACATCGTAAGCCTTAGTAATAGTTCCATCGCTATCGACTAAAAGCTGGAAAGGCAAACCATACTTTTCCTTAAACTTCTGGTGAGATGCTCGATCGTCCATACTAACGCCCAAAACCACCATATCTTTACCTTTATACTCCTCATAATTATCCCGAAAACTCTGGGCCTGTTTGGTACATCCAGGAGTATCATCCTTGGGATAAAAATATAAAACGACAACTTTGCCCTTGAAATCAGACAAAGAGACATTATTACCCTCGTCATCTATCGTGGAAAAAGACGGTGCGGTCGTGCCAACTTCTAAAACCATAAATCTATTCCATTCATGTAGGTTAACTTAATTTAATCTTAAACTTTAGAAGGACTGCGAACAATAGTAGCGATCGAAAGATGGCGATGGCTAAATAGAAATAGATCGAAATCGAAATAACAATGAGTTATATTACAACAGAAAAAAAACAACGAGGAATTCAATACTCCGAGCGAGCGATAAAAAGAGCCGAGATCGCCCTGTGTTGTTCTCCATTCAAACTAAAATTGCTCGAGACAATGGGGCAAACCAGCGTTTCCCTTTCAGATATAGCAGAAACTACAGGCATTGAAAAAGGATACACAAAAAAAACAATATCCGAAAACAATGCAGAAAATAATTTAATGTGGTTAATACAAGTAGGATTGCTCAGAAGAGAAGTAGACGGACAAGGAATTACAGATAGTTTTCGGCTGACACCCCTAGGCAAAAAAATAGTAGAAATATGGGATAGTAGAGAAGGTTCTCTGCCCGATCCATCTTGGTGGGAACGTTTATTAAATGCGATCGAGCGTTGGTTGAGATTGCC
Source organism: uncultured bacterium (assembly GCA_964458305.1). Lineage (GTDB taxonomy): Bacteria > Cyanobacteriota > Cyanobacteriia > Cyanobacteriales > JASJDA01 > JASJDA01. The sequence goes on from CAYWIH010000188.1 coordinate 1,675, forward strand.
AATTTAAGCGATCGGCTCTATTAATTGATAAGTGGCGACAAGAGGACGATGAATTAATGAAAGGAATTATGGTGGTGGGGGCTACCTCCGGCGCAGGAAAATCCTTGATGTGTGCTGCAATCTGCCGGATTTTGGCCCGTCGAGGATGGCGGGTAGCTCCCTTCAAAGGTCAGAACATGGCATTAAATGCCTACGTCACCCCTAACGGGGGAGAAATAGGCTACGCACAAGCAGTACAAGCATGGGCAGCTAAGATCGTACCGAGAGTGGAAATGAATCCCATTTTACTCAAACCTCAAGGAAATATGACCTCTCAAGTCATTATTAAAGGTAGGGCGATCGGCACGACTACAGCAAGTAAATATTACGAACAATATTTCGATACTGGTTGGAGTGCAATTTCTCAGTCCCTTTCGAGATTGAGCGTAGAATTCGATTTAGTAGTTTGCGAAGGGGCCGGCAGTCCGGCAGAAATTAACCTCAAACATCGCGATCTGACTAACATGAGAGTTGCCAAACATTTAAAAGCCCCAACTCTATTAGTTGTCGATATCGATCGCGGTGGTGCTTTTGCTCACGTAGTCGGCACTCTCGAATTACTCGAACCAGACGAAAGAGAATTGATTAAAGGGGTGATTATTAATAAATTTAGAGGCGATAAATCCCTTTTAGACCCAGGCATTGAATGGCTCGAGGAACGAACTAATATCCCCGTTGTCGGGGTCATTCCTTGGATCGATCGCATCTTCCCAGCAGAAGATTCTTTAGACTTGTTAGAAAGAAACAGTCGCAAGCCGAATCGGGAATTGAGAATTGTTGTCATTCGCATTCCCCGGATCTCTAATTTTACCGATTTCGATCCCCTCGAAGCCGAACCTACCGTATCTGTAGAATATGCCGATTTGCAAGATAATTTGGGACATCCCGATGCGGTTATTTTACCAGGTTCAAAAACCTCGATCTCCGATCTAATTGCTCTCGAAAAAAGTGGTATGGCTCAAAAATTACAAGACTATGCTGCTGCTGGAGGGACAATTATTGGTATTTGTGGCGGGTTTCAAATGCTCGGCCAGCGTCTTTGCGATCCCGAAGGACTTGAAGGAGACGAAGGCTATTATCCGGGATTAAACTTATTGCCTTTAAATACAACATTGACTGCTAAAAAAATAACCCGCCAACGACAAGTTACTTCTTTATATCCTCAAGTTGGTTTGCCCGTCTTTGGTTATGAAATTCACCAAGGTCGCACTTTGATAGTTAAATCCCAAAATTCACCAACCCAATTGACTTGCAATCCCATATTTGACGATCCTAACTTGGGAGTAGTTAACGATTCTCGATCGATTTGGGGTTGTTATCTTCATGGTTTGTTTGATAACGGCCCTTGGCGACGAACTTGGTTGAATCAGTTGCGACATCAACGAGGACTATCATCACTTCCTACTGGCGTTCCTGACTATCGCCAACAACGAGAAAGTATGTTAGATTCTATAGCCGATCTCGTCGAAGCTCATTTGGATTTAAAGCCAGTTTTACCTCAATAATAATTTAATTGGAAGTTAAGAATATATCGACTTTTCTTCCTTTTAGATTAAACTAATTCCAGAAAAAAGATAATACTATTTATCAAAAGTATTCAGTTTAGGTAGAAAGTATCTTTAAATTTAACTATGGATTCGCTCGATTCTCAACTATTTATCGTTAATTATAAATTAGCTCGAATCTAATTAAATTAATTGTTTTCTAAACAGTATTTGTAGCAAGTATTTTGAAAAATGGTATGATTCGATTTTTGATTTTTCAAATTATCGGGGTAGCATAGATTTATCACAAGTAAATAAAATATCTAAATAAAACAATCATGAGCGTTAAAATTAAATTCATACCGGATAATGTTACCGTAGAAGCACAAGCAGGAGAACCCATGCTACAAGTAGCTCAAAGAGCTGGGGTTTTAATTCCGACTGGATGTTTGATGGGTTCTTGCCACGCTTGTGAAGTAGAACTAGAAGATGGGAGTACTATTTGCGCTTGTATTAGTGCAGTTCCCTCCGGTCAAAAAGAATTGACAATTAATCTTTATTCAGATCCGGTTTGGTAACAAAAAATAAGTAAAGAAATTGGCTCTTTCCAATTTCTTAAAACTTTCTTATTACTTTAAAATTCCAGGCCAATTTTTATTAGCTTTAGTAATATTGCCTTGAATATCTCTTTCCCAAGTTCTACGCACGCTTTGATTGTAATTTAAATAAAGCTTACCATCAACAATCGTCCAAGCATTAGGATCGATTCCTTGAATCTCGCCCTGACCTAAAGCCCAAGCACAAAACCCACCATATTGAGGTGCGTATTTTTGCGGATTTGCAGCAAATAAATCTCGATTTTCAGCACTTGAAAAATACCAAGTAGCATTACCCCATTCGTAAGCATATTCCTCGCTTCCTAGCATTGCTTTACCTGCTTCAAAATAAGCCACCGGATCTGCACCTTTAATAGCTACACCGTTATTTGTCGTATAAAATCTCGGTTCGGCATTTTTAGTCGCAGAAATATTAGTTCCTTCAGTATTATTTTCTGAGTTGTTCTGAGCACAACCAGCCACAATTGTCAAACTTAAAATAGTTATTCCCGCAAAACGTATTATATGGAATAATTTCATAGTTTTTTCCCTCGATCGATTCCAATAATTAAAACTATTTACACTGCGATGATATTTCTATTGATAGAGAACTAGTTCTAAAAATTATCTTAAAACAAAATGAGAATCTTCAGGATCGATGAGAATTTAAGGAGGAGATCGAAACAAGATTTAACAAGTAAAATTTACAAAAATTTGCTGCAGAAGTAGCTTAAAACTGAGATAATAGCCAGTCAATTCGATCGGATTTGCAATTGCTATGAGAAATATAAGAAAAGGTTTCGATCTTGCAAGATCGAAACCTACTTCGATCTAATTCGAACAAAAAATCGATCTTATGCTCGGATATATTCGTAGACTCCCAAATATTTTTCCCCCGACTGATTCCAAGAATAATCGTAATCCATCCCTTGAAGGGCTAATTCGCGAAACTCTTTAGGAGAATGCTCCCACAAGCCGATCGCTCTAGACATAGCCGATTCTAGGGCATTATTATCGGTTTGATAGAATACATAGCCGTTGCGTTTTTCTAGAGCGTGATGAGGATCGTAGTCGCGATCGAAAACGGTATTTACCAAACCACCCACACCCCGAACGATCGGCACTGTGCCATATTTCAAACTAATTATTTGTGTCAGTCCGCAAGGTTCGTAATTGCTTGGAACTACCATCATATCCGCACCAGCGTAAATAAGATGAGATAGTTCTTCATTAAAACCTATTTCTAAATGACAGTCGGGATTATTATTTAAATGATTTTTCTCGTGCCAGAACCAATTATTAATCTTCTCGTTAGTCGCCGAACCCAAAAGAACGAACTGCGCGCCACGACTGAGGGCATAGTAAATAGCGTGATGTACTAAATGAACCCCTTTTTGATCGTCTAAGCGACCGATATAAGCAATAATCGGCTTATCTTCATTTTGCTGCAACAGCAGTCTTTCTCTTAAAGCTTTTTGATTGTCAGCCTTGAGATCGAAAGTTTCTTTATTGTAATGATAGGGAATATAGTGGTCTTTTTCTGGATTCCAAATATCATAATCGATCCCGTTGAGAATGCCGCCAAATTTGTAATTGTGTAATTCTAGAGTATGACCCAAACCACAACTAATCTCGGAATAACGAGCTTCCCAAGCATGGTGAGGTGAAACGGTATTAATAAAATTAGAGTAAACAATCCCCCCTTTCATAAAATTGATCGCGCTGTGGTTAAAATTATCTTGCAGGCGATCGTAACTAAAGTAATATCGATCGTTATTGAGGCCAGTAGCCCGCAAAATATCTGCCCCAGCTATACCTTGATGTTTGAAATTATGAATGGTGTAACATACTCTCTGACGAGCCATTCCGTGCCATTTATACATCTCATAGAGCATGACCGGAATTAAACCAGTCTGCCAGTCGTGACAGTGAATTATATCGGGACGTTTGTTACTAACTAGCAGAAATTCTAAAGCAGCCTTGCTAAAAAAAGCAAAGCGGTTCTGGTCGTCGATAGCTCCATAATAAAGTCCTCGATTGAAAAAATTATCTCCAGAGTGGGGCTGAATGAAGAAACAGAGCCGTCCGTGTACCCAACCACAAAAAACCGAACAATGGATCGCACCACCGTACCAAGGAACCCACAGATCTTTGTAGGCATCGTGAAGTCCCCAAATGCGATCGTACCTCATACAATCGTACATAGGTAATATAATTTCGACGCAATTACCTCGGTTTTCTAGTTCTCTGCTGAGTCCGTAAACCACATCGCCTAAACCTCCAGCTTTAATTACAGGGGCGCATTCAGAGGCGATCTGGACTATATACATACTTTCTCCTTACTTTGTCTTCTTAAAAAAAAATTAATTGTCCTGATTTTTACAAAAGTAAAGAATTCTGGCAAGTCTGTAGCAGTTTCAAAACCAGACAGTAGAAGTTTCAACACCGATTAAATCCGATCGCGCCAAAAATTTTTCTTTTTCTCTTGACAAGCTTGTAGTATTTATGTAGTATAAAAATGTAAGGACAAACAACAAACAAGGTATTAAAAATGCTTCACTTGCGTTTTGAAGGTCGTTCTTACGATTTAAACGAGAGTCAATTAAATATCTCAACGGATACCAACGACGCTCAAATTAAACAGAGATTGGCTCAATATTTAGATCTCAGAGCCGATCGTCTTGACAACTACGTAATCGATCGACCGAAAACTGGCAATATAATTATACGACCCGAAGCGGTTTACGGATAAACAATTTATTTAT
>CAYWIH010000189.1:0-6526 GCA_964458305.1 uncultured bacterium
AAATTCTACTTTCTAAATCGGCGGTAAAATCTTCGTAGCGACGTAAAGAAGTTACTTCGACTGTGACGTGGTGACCTAATTCTTGCGCGATCGGAAGATCCATTAAAATTCGATCGAGGGTATCGGGGCTATCTACATCGACGATCGCAATTACTCGACGCATTCCGACAGCTTTCCAAAGATCTACTACAGTACCTGATTTTTTTGCTGAGAGTGCTGTTTGAGCTTCTTTAAACCAGATCTTAAAAAGATCTTTTTGGCTCATATTTGCCGGATATTCTACTTTAAAATCGACGTGATACAACATAGTATTTTATTCTATTTGGGTGCGGGGTCGGCGGAAATATTTCCAGATTTTATTCCCAGCAAAATATAATACTATACCAATGACGATCGCCGCTACGATCGGCACGTTGATAGCCATAATAGATAGTGTAGTCGAACTCATTGCTTCTGTTGTCGAAATTAAGGGGTTTCCCAAACCTGCAGTTGTCGCAGTAGATCCCAAACGAGTTAATACGGTGAAACCTTCTACTATTTCAGCAGTACCACCTCCTGCTACTAAAGCGATCGACCATCGCAACACCGGATCTATATCTCCCAAGCTAGCAGCAGTTAGCATCGTCCCGACGGCTAAAACGGTAGGAATTTCGAGGGTATCTAAAAAGTTATCGACTACTGGAATATAATAAGCTAAAATTTCAATTATTGTGGCTATACTGAGGGTTACTAGTGCCACATCGCTACCGATCCATTCAAATCCTTCGGCGATCGGATAGCTACCTTCTCTAACTGCTATACTCATTGCTAGGGGCGGTACGAAGGCTCTAAAACCACAAGCAGCACTTAAAGTTACCCCCATGCATAAAGCGATTAAACTTTCCATATTTTTACCAAGCAGAAAATCCTTGCGAAAATTGTTCTAATGAGATTAATTTAATATCTCGATCGTAACTGAGCGTATCTCTAGCTTGTTGGGTATTGTAGCCCCAAGCGGCTAAAAATAGTTTTACTTGCTCTAAGTCAGTTTGTTGTTGCACTGTTTTTAATGTTTTTAATCTATCTTCGACAAACCAAAGATCTTTCTTATTGGGATTAGACGAAATTATTAGTCTTAATGTTTCGTATTTCGGTCGCTGGCATTCTTTGCCGATGATATATTGAGATTCTAATTCAATTCCAGCTTTTTGTAAAATTCTTTTTGTAAAACGTCCTTCTTTGGTAGTAACGATATATAGTATGGTTGGAGAATTGATAATTTCTCTTAAGCGATCGATTACTCCGCTAAAAAATTTGTGCTTATCTAACCAGCTTTCTAAATCCGTTGCGATCCATTTATCCCTAACCGTATCCAATCGATTTGCGAGATCTTTACGGTTCAATTGTTCCGATTCTACCAGCCGATCGCGTACTTGCGGCCATTCTTGTAATATTTTCTCGTCTGCTATTTCTAATACGATCGCCCTTAATAATACCGGCATTTCCCAACCAGTTTCTATCACCGGACGCAATTTGTAAAATGTGTTTGTAAATCGATCGAAGTCTACCCCTTCGTGCTGCCAAACTTGACAATATGTTTTTTTTGTGGTAATAAAATATTCTATTAAACCATCGCAGATTACACCATCAAAATCTAAAGCGAGAATATCGGGATTGTTAGCAGACATAGATCGATCGACGTTAATACTAACAAATATGATAGCGGGATGTTTCAAAAGAAAATAAAAAATAAATCTTATTTTTCATAATGGCGATCGAATGCTTGACGAATGAGAAAGATAGTATAATTTATTTCTTTTTTAGATGAAATTTTTATTTCTATATCCCCATTTCCCAAACAACCGCGATCGGTCATATCTCGGCATTTTTTTTGCGGATCTTCTATTTCTGTAAATTGAAGATTTAGATATAAATTCAAAGAGTTTCTTTTCGGCACAATATCGACAAAATTATTGCTTGTTTTATAAGCAATATAATGCTTTTTATATTCTTCTCTTATCGAAGCAGTATCTAAATTTAAAAGGAAATTAGTTTCAGTTGCTTTCATATTTTTGATGAGATAAAAGATTAGATCGCTTCCTCATTTAGTATTCCCATCGAGTAAATATTACTAACAACTTGCATCCCTTCTCCGTTCAATTCGAGCCAAAACTTGTTATCTAATGCGATTACTTTTTCTATAGACTAAAGTACCTTCATTTCTGCCATCGTAATAATCGATCTTTAAGCGATCGCCCTTGATTTCCCAGCTATAAACCTCGCTTAAAGCCTTTAAATAATTATCTTCTATTTGTTGTAAATTTTGCTCTATACAAGCTCTTTTAGTAGTTGCGATCGGAGAAAATTTAATAGCATTACCTTTTTGTTTGTAAGCAGCATTATACAAATTACAACCCGCATTTCCACTTATTCTACTATTTTCAAAAAATGCAGTAACTGTGGGTTCAATTTTGCGATCGTTTAAACTATCAAGCTGCCAGTTAGTATTATTTAAATTGTCCATATGTTTACGATTGGGTCTAATTCCAGATCCTAATTGTTGCAAATCTTCCGAAGCTCGATCGATTAGTTTCGTTCTGCTGCATAAATTTGTTCTTAGTTGATTTTCATTTTTAAAAGCATAAACTAAATAATTTTGTCGATCGCGAAAATTAATCCCACAAGCAGCACTATTTGTATTAGTAATAACGCTCACCGTATCGCTTATATTTCCCTTCCAAACTCTGCGAACTTTAAAATTAACTTTAACTTCAAATTGACTGCTTTCTTGACCGATTACAGTACCGGAAAAAACAGCCGCAGCTCTTTCTTTTGCTTCTAGTGGTGGCGGGGGTTTAAGACAGCTACAAGCACTAACAGGTTTGTAACTTATTTTCAAAAATAACGCCACAAAAAATACTAAAACAACCGTTATTTTCAGGATGCGATCGGATTTAATTTTCATAATTAAAAAAGTTGAATTAATTTACTTCTGAGATTACTAGACTTCTTAAAAAGGAAAATTGTTTCCTTATTTATTTGGTTTAATCTTGAATTTAAATTAATTTAATAGATTTTGACACCCAGATAGTTGGGAATTGCGATCGATCGAGTCTATTGAATTTAAATTTTTATTTTTGGGGTACTCTAAATCGAGATTTAAGCTAGAAATATCGTAACTGTTAGGATCGATTTTAAGGTAATTTGCTAAGTTAATTAAGTTGATAATTCCATACCCAATTTTATTATTTTTGTTAGCTTTAAGTAAATTAAAAATAGTTTGTAAATGCTGCTCTACCTCTAAATTTGTGCTAAGTGCTTTAGCAATTGTTTCTAAAATTAGTCGAGCTTCAGGATTTTCGATCGAAGCAGAAATATTAGTTTTGATTAAAGCCAAACGAGCGAACAAACAAATTTTTTTATTCAATAATTCAGTGGTTATTTTTTCGATTATTTTAGTAGTAACATATTCCATGATTATTGGTTCTTGAGTATAACTACCAGATAAGCTTTTAATGAGAGAGCGACATTTTAAAGACTCCAAAGCTGCTAATAAATTAGCACGAGAAACAAAAGGAATAATATCTCGTTCCAATTCTTCGATCGTCGTCCAATCTCGATTGACAGCCAACCAATACATGATATTTTTTTCGAGAGGATCGAGGCGATCGAACTGAGGATCGATTAATTCTTGAATCCCGTTAAAAACTGCTATATTGCAAGCTAAAAAATCTTCAATTTTTCCAGCAAATAAGTCTTGAATCAAAGTAGAAATTATCTTTATTTCCAAAGGATTGCAGCTATAAATTTTACAGAGATTATGCTTTTCAGTTTCTGAACCTATCAGTCCCTGTGCTTCAATTAATCCCAAACAAGCTTCTAAACAACCTTTCAAGAAAAGGGATCTAACCGCTAGTTGTACCCCTTCTAAACCAGCTAAAAAAGAGGGTTTTTCTCTACTAGTTAAAAGCAAACAACTATTATGATTTCTCGAGCCGATATTTATCAATAAATCTTTGTAATTTTCATAACCCGATCGGTATTTTCCTCCCCGTTTTCCTGCCGCTAAAATACTGTCTAAATTATCTAAAATTAACAAACAACGATATTCTCGCAAGTATTTCAACAAACTATTGATATTAGCTTTTTTTTCTCTTTTCTGGGATAAAAAAGCAACTAATTCTGTTAATAAAGTTTCTAGGGATTGACCGTTACCCAAACTCCGCCAAATGATAAAGTGAAACTGGGTTTTTATTTTTTGTGCCAGCTCGATCGCTAATGCTGTTTTACCTATTCCCCCTATGCCTAAAATTGCGATTAGACGACACTTATCTTTTACGATCCATTGCTCTAAAGTAGCTAATTCTGCTTTGCGTCCGTAAAATAATCCTATATCCATTGCTTCATCCCAGTCTTGTTGAATGGGGATAATTTGCTCGGAATTAGTTCGATCGAGATCTTCTGGTTGAGAATAATCAGATGGATGTAACTTGAGATGAAAAGCTTGGAAATATTTTTCTAAAGTTTTGCGATCGACCGGAAATTTGCGATCGCGTACTTTAATTAAGGTATTCGGACAAAGACCTGTTATTTCGTTTAACTCTTCAAGGGTATAAGGATGTTTTTTATTAGTTTTAATTGCCAATTGTTTTTGAGCTTCTTGAAGTCTGTGGCAACCACGGACAGAAAGCATAATTCCTCTTTTTCTTTTTAAGCTTCGAGGTTTTTGTGCCATTTTTTTTACTTAGTGAAAGTTTAGTGCTGATTTTATAAAATTTGCAGTTTCTTATATTTTCTTATTCAGTCATTTGATAGTAAAACCCATTTGTTCGCAATATTTATTCATAATTAGTAAAGCTACTTAATATGTTTAGGTTATTTCAAAAGTATTTACTTAAATTGTTTTTATATATATCTTTGCTCGTTTGGCTTTAATAAAAATTTTTATACGTAATTCTTTTGATTGAGTTCGTTTTTGTATATTTTGGCTTGCAAGATGATTTAAGCTTTTAATTCTGATTTGTACGGTTGTTTTATCCAAAAAAGCTTGTTATTTGACGATTTAATTTATCGTAACATCTGTTTGTAATTTTAAACATTGAATTTAAAAATATAAAAATTGCCACTTCAGCAATCAAAATTGTATCGCAGGATTCAATTCTAGCAATTTTTGTTGTTTCATTTTAAGTTGTCTTTGCTTAAATTGAGTATTTAAAAGATATTTTTCTCGAATCGATTGCAGAGAGATTAATTGAAGATTTTTTCTTAATTTGAGATTTTAACTTGCAATCTTAACTTGCAATCTTGAGTAGTAAAAAAATAATCCTCCTTGCAAAATTATGAGTGTCAGAAAAAACAAAATTTTTTAGAAGCCACATAAGATTATGAATTTACTTTCTACAACAACTACTCTTACTACTGGAATGGGTGCTGTTAGCGACTCTCAAATAGAATCTAAGTTAGGGCTTGCTCCCGGCAGTTTAGATCAATTTGTAACAACCATTCCGCAAGGTAATGATGCTACCGAAGGTCAAGTAATAGCTGTTAAAACAAAAGGAGATGTCGATTTAACTTTCAATTACGATTTCAGCACTGGTGAATTTCCTGGAAGTTCTTTTAACGACTTTAGTTTTTCTTCGGTCAATCAAAATATAAATTTAATTGCTTTTGACGATCAATTAGGAACTGTCCCTATAGACTTATCTCCTGGTACTAACACGATCGGCATAGGAGTAATGGACGAAGGGGACACTGTTGTTGACTCAACACTAGCAATTACTTCTTACGATCTTAGTCTTTCTAATGGCCCTGGCTCTTTTACCGATGCTCAATTAGAAACTTTTTTAGGTTTAGATACTGTAAAACTAGACAATCTTGGTAATGGAAATGCCACTGAAGGCTCGGCAGCTATAGTCGGTCACGATGTTACTTTAAATGAAGGGCAAGCTTTAACCATCGACTACAATTTTACTACTAGCGAAGCATTAAATAGCTTTTTTAATGATTTTGCGTTTATTTCTTTTAACTCCGAAGCACCTAACATGGTGATGGAAGATTATTTTGAACTAGCAGATACTAGTAGTCCAGGAATGGGAAGTCTTACTTTAACTGTTGGAGCTACAGGAGATATTGCTCCTGGTACTTACGATATTGGTGTGGGTGTTGTTGATGTAGGAGATACTATTGTTAACTCTTCATTAACAGTTACCGATATAACAATAGTTTAGTCAATCGCGCTTTGGCTCAACTTTTACCCAATTAAAAGTCAAAAAAGCAGAAGCACGCCTTTTTATTGCTTCTGCTTTATGGTAGAAAATTGTCGTCAGGATTGTAGCTTGTAAAGGATTTTAATTTTAGAGCATCTACAGCAGTTGTCGAAGTTCCGTTTTGATAACCTAACTGGCATAAAGTTGCTTCTAAAGAAGATAAAGCGGTTAAGATATCGCGATCGAGACAGATCGAACGGGAAATTGATATAATAGCTGAGTCAGAGGGCGACGTGAAAGTTGCTAGAGGTAAACCTAAGTAGGATTATTCCTATCCTGTA
>CAYWIH010000190.1:0-6490 GCA_964458305.1 uncultured bacterium
AAGACTATCTCGATCGGAAAAATCGAATATGGAAACACCTTTTCAAATTACAGTATTAATGGTTTTGACCGTAATTGCCGGGATCGGCGCACAAGTAACGGCCAAATATCTCAAAGTCCCCAGTATAGTATTTTTGCTTTTATTTGGCATAGCTTTTGGTAGAGACGGCCTCGGCTTTATCAATCCGCAATTATTAGGCAGCGGACTTGAAGTAATCGTATCTCTTTCTGTTGCATTAATTTTATTTGAAGGCGGACTGAGCTTGCAAACTCGCGAACTAGCCAAAATTTCGCAAAGTTTGCGTAATTTAATTACTTTAGGCAGTTTAATTAGTTTAGTCGGCGGTGCAGTTGCCGCTCATTATTTAGGAGAATTTTCTTGGCAGTTAGCTTTCCTTTATGCTTCCCTAGTTATAGTCACCGGGCCGACAGTGATCGGGCCCCTGCTCAAACAAGTAGCAGTAAATAAAAAAGTAGCTACCCTATTGGAGTCTGAAGGAGTCATTATCGATCCGATCGGGGCTATTACTGCAGTTTTAATGTTAGGCATAGTTTTAAATGGCGGTGCAGATCCTAAAAATATTATCGCTGGTTTGTTTGTTCGTTTGATTATTGGAGCGGCGATCGGTGCTGCTGGTGGCTGGGTGATCGGCTGGTTTCTCAAGGAAACTAAAATCATTTCTGCCGATCTCAAAAATTTGGTAGTTTTAGCTGGTGTTTGGGGTTTATACTGTTTGGCTCAGTATATCGAAGAAGAATCGGGATTGATGGCCACAGTAATCGCTGGTATGGTTATGAGTGCCGCTAATATACCCGAATTAAGACTTTTGCGCCGCTTTAAGAGTCAATTGACGGTTTTAACCGTATCTGTCTTATTTATCCTTCTGGCCGCAGATCTCTCTTTAGCTAGTCTCGTTGCTTTGGGTTGGCCGGGTTTGTTGACAGTATTGAGTTTGATGTTCTTCGTCAGACCTCTCAATGTTTGGCTTTGTACTTGGGGTAGCGACTTTAATTGGCGGGAAAAAACTTTTATTAGTTGGATCGGGCCTAAAGGTATTGTTTCGGCTTCGGTAGCTTCTTTATTCGCTCTTTTACTAGCAGAAAATGAAATTAATGGCGGCGATAGTATTAAAGCTTTAGTCTTCTTGACGATCATTATTACAGTAGTAGTTCAGGGATTATCGGCTCAATTTGTAGCTAATTTTTTACAAATCAATGCCGGCCAAGCTCAAGGTGCTGTTATTGTCGGTTCTAATCCTTTAGCCCGTTTAATTGCTACTTTATTGCAAGATCGCGATCGATCTGTAGCTTTGATCGATACTAACGCTCGAGAAGTTGAAGCGGCTCAAAAAGATAATCTCCGCGTTTTTCTAAGCAGTGCGATGGATACAGAAGTTTTAGAAGAAGCTGGACTCGATTCGATGGGGACTTTTTTGGCGATGACTAAAAATGGCGAAGTTAATTTTGTTTTGGCTCAAAGAGCTTCTGAAGAGTTTCAACCTCCCCAACTTTTAGCTGTATTTCCTAAAGCTTCTCAAAATAATAGTATCGATAATACCATTCAACCTGCTTTGACTTTCGATTTACCCCTCCAAGATTGGAATCAATATCTCGCAGATGGTAACGTTAGGTTAATTGAAACTGTCTTGAATACTTCTGGTTTTACGTACCAACAAACTTATTTACAAGCATTAATAGATTCTGGCAAAATGATTCCTTTACTATTGGAGCGGGGCGATCGCCTGGATATCGTTCGAGCCGGACAACCTTGGCAACCTGAAGATCGCATTATTTGCTTGCTACAAAATCCCAAACCAAAATTACTCAGACAACTTTCTGGTACTACTTCTAATCGTCTCACTCTCGAAAAACTTCCTACTGTCGAACAAGTAGAAATTGAATTATCTAATTGATGTTTGTTCGATCGCTTTAAATCTATTGCCTAATCATCTTTTAAATTGGGCTTAACTCGTTCTTAATTTAATCTCGAAGTTTTCGAGATAATTACTATTGTTTATTTTTTTTAAAGCCTTTGAAAAAAAGAATATTTCATTGAGCCTTTATTAAAAAATCCCCGTCTTCTAGAAAAAAAGAATATATAATTTCTAGACAATCGGGACAGTAAAAACAATGTTTAATTTTAATAAATTAAATTCAAAACAAGGCAAAAAATTCCCAAATTTAAAGCTATTAGCAATACACGAGGGGAAGAATACTAAACTGATTCATCTTCTCGGTTGCTCGATTTTGATTTTCAGTTTGTTTCGTTTGGCGTATTTATTAATACACTGTCAGTTTTTCGATCCGCAAGCAGAAACCCTCGCTATCGGCAAGGCTATCCAAACAGTTTGGACTGTTTTGTTAGGATTTATTTTGATTTTTTATCGTCCGAAAAAATCCTCAATTAAAATTCAAGAATTTAAAAAGTTATCTCGCTTATCTTGGTTGGCTTTATGCTTGGGAATATTTTATTTATTAACCCTCTTTCCCCTGCTCAATAATGGGATAATAATCGCCGAAAATAATCGCATTATCGCCCGAGAAGAAATCCAAATACAAACCTTACAATTAAAACAATTCGAGCAAAGATTAGTTAGTTTAGATTCCGTTAATTCAACTCGATTTTTGCAACTAAATAAATCTCCAAAATTTTCAATATATTCTCCCGAACAATTCAGAGATAAACTGATTAAAACCCTTCAAGAAAGATGCGATCGCCTCGAACAAAAGTTAACCCAACAATTGCGCGCCCAACAAATAAATTTAATTAAAATAACCCTAAAATTAACCTTCGGCGCGATAATAGCCGGAACATCTCTTATCTTAATCTGGAAATGGCTTGAAGAAGGCAGAGACCAGAGGGCAAACAGCGCGGGAAAATTTCAGTTTTTAAAAGCAATGCACAATTCTCAGAATATGTCAAAAATAAAAAAACTCTAAAAAACAGGAAAAGATCGGGAAAATTTAAAGGCTAGTATGCTAACAATCGATCGCCCGTGATACTCTATAAGGTGACGAAATTCTGGATAAGATAAGAATTTTTCCCCGATAACCTCTTGTGAAATAAGCATGGTAGCCACAACAGAACAAAAAAACGTTGGTAAAATAACTCAAATCATCGGCCCGGTAATCGATGCAGAATTCCCTAGCGGCAAATTGCCTAGAATATATAATGCTCTGAGAGTAGAAGGCAAAAACGCAGCAGGAAACGATGTCGCCGTTACTTGTGAAGTACAACAATTACTAGGGGACAACCAAGTTAGAGCTGTAGCAATGAGTACTACAGACGGTCTAGTAAGGGGTATGGAAATAGTAGACCAAGGCGCGCCGATCAGCGTTCCTGTAGGCAAATGTACCCTCGGCAGAATTTTCAATGTATTGGGCGAACCAGTAGATAATAAAGGCCCTGTAGAAGCAGAAGAAACATCACCCATCCACAGAGCTGCTCCTAAATTAACCGATTTAGAAACCAGTCCCTCAGTATTTGAAACTGGCATTAAAGTAATCGACCTTTTAACTCCCTATCGTCGTGGCGGTAAAATTGGTTTGTTCGGTGGTGCTGGTGTTGGCAAAACCGTGATCATGATGGAGCTGATCAATAATATCGCTCTCAAACACGGTGGAGTATCCGTATTTGGTGGTGTAGGGGAACGTACTCGCGAAGGAAACGACCTCTACAACGAAATGATCGAATCGAAAGTAATTAACGAAGAAAATTTAAACGAATCGAAAATTGCTCTGGTTTACGGTCAAATGAACGAACCACCAGGAGCGAGAATGCGCGTCGGACTTTCGGCTCTAACTATGGCTGAATACTTCCGCGATGTTAACAAGCAAGACGTATTGTTATTTATCGATAATATTTTCCGCTTCGTACAAGCAGGTTCGGAAGTATCGGCACTACTCGGAAGAATGCCTTCTGCGGTAGGATATCAACCTACTTTAGGGACTGATGTAGGTGACTTACAAGAGCGAATTACTTCTACTAAAGAAGGATCGATCACTTCAGTTCAAGCAGTCTACGTTCCTGCTGACGACTTAACAGATCCAGCCCCCGCTACTACATTCGCTCACCTAGACGGAACTACCGTATTATCTCGCGGTTTGGCTTCTAAAGGTATCTATCCCGCAGTAGATCCTCTCAATTCTACCAGCACTATGTTGCAACCTGGCATCGTCGGCGATCCTCATTATGACACCGCTCGCGCAGTGCAAGCAACTTTACAAAGATACAAAGAATTACAAGATATTATCGCTATTTTAGGTTTAGACGAACTTTCTGAAGACGATCGCGTCACCGTCGATCGCGCTCGCAAAATAGAACGTTTCTTGTCTCAGCCTTTCTTTGTAGCTGAAGTATTTACAGGATCTCCAGGAGTTTACGTCAGTACCGAAGAAACGATCGCAGGTTTCCAAAAAATTCTTTCAGGAGAATTAGATGACTTACCAGAACAAGCTTTCTATTTGGTAGGTAACATCGACCAAGCTATTGCTAAAGCTGAAAAAATTAAGCAAGGTTAGTTATTTGCTGTTTGCTGTTTGCCCGTCGCGTTTTTATATTGTCGATCGCAAGTCGAGTTGACTTTAATTAATTAACGATATTTAAACCATCGGCTAACAGCACAGTCAAGCTACAAGCCAACAGCTAAAAAGAAAAAAATAATCGCTAAAATAACAAATGTCTTTACAAGTACGAGTAATTGCTCCAGATAAAATAGTTTGGGACGATAGTGTAGAAGAAATTATTTTACCAAGCTCTACCGGACAATTAGGTATTCTTACCGGCCACGCTCCTTTATTAACGGCTCTAGAAGTAGGAGTGATGCGCGTCCGTCGCGAAAAAAAATGGGAGTCGATCGCAGTCATGGGCGGTTTTGCTGAAGTCGAAGATAACGAAATTAAAGTTCTCGTTAATGCCGCAGAAATGGGTGATAAAATCGATTTAGAATCGGCTCGCAGCGAATACGAAGAGGCTCAAAAACGCTTTGCTAAAGCTGATGCTGGCGATAATCGTTCTGAAAAAATTAAAGCCGATCGAATACTAAAAAAAACTAGAGCGCGCTTTCAAGCCGCAGGTGGTATGGTTAAAGTTTAACCGACGATCGGGCAGAACAAGGGCAAACGATTAACTTGTTTTGCCCCGCGCTACCAGAGTTCTGTTTGCTTTAGTTAGTGCCGACAAAGGCTACATCAGGAAAGTGACTTTGTGCTTGAGCCATTGTTTTAGATCTGCTGTTTTCTTGCCAGAAGTTAATTACTTCAGTAGCTTTATTAAGCACTTTAATCCTTTCGTTATCGGAAATCCAACTTTTTGATTGTAATTCCTGATTTAACTGTTCCCAGGCATCATCGCGAGGCCAAAAGAAATAAGCCGTTAAAGGAGAAGTTCCTTTCCCAACAACTTGATCTACAGCTAAAGCAATGTTTTTATCGAGCCAAAGCACTTTTAAAATAAATTTGTCCAAAGATGTTTCTATATTTTCCATTCAAGCCCTTCGATAACTAGACAATTTTTTATTTTAACTCAATTAATTCTAACTACTTAAAATTAAAGCAAAATAACCAATGACAGCTATAGTTATATTCGATATTGACGGCGTGATTAGAGATGTAGCTTCTTCTTACCGAAGAGCGATCTCAGATACGGTAGAATATTTTACCGCAGGTGCTTTTCGACCGACAATGGAAGATATCGATGACCTCAAATCTGAAGGGGTTTGGAATAACGATTGGCAAGCATCTTTAGAATTAACTTATCGTTATTTTGAGTCTCAAGGTCAAAATCGCAAACAAAATGCGATCGTCTACGATGCAGTGGTGGATTTTTTTCAATCTCGCTATCGCGGTACGGACTCTGAAAATTTTAACGGATATATCACCACAGAACCGCTATTATTACAAAAAGAATATTTAGAAAGTTTAAGCAATGCGGGCATTCCTTGGGGGTTTTTTAGCGGTGCGACTCGGGGATCTGCTGAATATGTCCTAAAGAAGCGTTTGGGGCTGGAAAATCCGATTTTAATCGCAATGGAAGACGCTCCAGGTAAACCAGATCCGACAGGATTGTTAGCTACAGTCGATCGCCTTTTAGAAATTAATCGGGATTTATCTACCGCTCCAGTATTTTATGCTGGAGATACGGTTGCTGATATGTTTACAGTCATCAAAGCTCGAGAACTTCGATCGAATCGCAAATGGCTCGCGATCGGAATTTTACCACCTCACGTTCAAAAAGATCCCGATCGAGCCAAAAAATACAGCGAAGTTTTAAAAGTAGCTGGTGCTAGTGTAGTTTACGATAACATTCAAAAACTAACCCCAGCAGAAATCGAGCGAATATTAAGCAATGAGTAGCTAAGTTCGATCCCAAATAATCAAGATTGTAGGGGAAATTTAAATTTTTTTATTAGTTTATTCTCTCGAATTAATAGGAATAATTTAACATTGACCATTGACCATTGACCATTGACCAGTTAAAAGATGTTTTGGGT
>CAYWIH010000191.1:0-6377 GCA_964458305.1 uncultured bacterium
GGGGGGGTAAAGTCAATTACTTTTTCACTATCTCGTTCGTCATTTTTTTGCTCGAAATCATCACCTTCAAAAAGATTATTGATTTCCATTTCGTAATCGAAATTATTCATGATTATTGCCTAAATATGTGAAACGATAGATCGATTGCAATCGTAGTTTGAATTGCAATTACGATTTTATTTTCCAGAAAAAGAACCGAGAAAATAATTTACTCTTTCAGGTCGATCGCAGTTTGGATCTCCTGCATTTTTAAAGTTCCCAAAAGTATCGATCGACTAACAATCAAAATCGAATTTTTCGTTAACTTAACAATCTGTCGATTTCAGCAAAATAATTGCTAATAATCTTTAAATTTAAATTAAAAGAAAATTAAATCGATCTTAATGTTTTTAGTCGAGCCAAAGCTAAGAACTAATTTAATAAGAATACATTTGTAGTTGAGGATCTTCTATTAAAGCCTTAACATCGAGGATAGGGGTATTTGTATCGGTTAAATATCCTTGTATGAAAGGCAAAATTCTGGGCGAAAATAATTCGGCTGAAGGTGAATGCATATGTTGAAGGTTATGCATCTCTATATCGATAACTTTCGGTACGACAATACCAATAAATTTTTCCCCGTCTTGAATGACGATCGCTGTTAAAGTAGAATGATGTTTTGGCAAAGTAAGAGTATTAGTAAAACTCAAAGAATCTGAGTTTGAGGGAAAAACAACTCCTTCTTTGGTCTGAAAAGCTGCCAGGGAATCGATGCTAGGAGTAAAACCTAATTGCTGTCCTAAATCTACCAACCAGAGTATTTCACCGCGACAATGATAAATACCGAGAAGCAGATCGGGCATATGAGGTACTGGTAAAATATCGTTAATAGATATGTTCAATACTTCTTTAACTTTATTAAGAAAAAATAACGCAGTATCTTCTAAATTAAAGTGAAAGTGAAGAAACTTATCCTTATCGCCTCGAAGTAAATCCTCAAAATCAACAAAATTATCGGAACTATCTACATCAGCACCTTGACTTAACCATTCGGCTAGGGATACGCTACTGCTATCTGAAGGGATAGCTTTTTTGATTTGAATTTCTTCAAACCAAGCAGGAGTCATTTGTCCGACTTCCCGGCCGTAAATTTTGACTGCGCGGATCGATTCTAGATCTAATTTTGCGAAATAGCCTTTAATTAAGTCTATCGCTCGATCGCGATCGGGAATTACGGCGGCCTCAAGTAAAATACCTAAGTAGGCATTTTTCCAGGCTATCCTCGCTCTAATTCCTAGAGGATTGAGAAGGCGAGATATTTCGGCTGAAATAGTTCTAGGATCGTCGCGATCGACTACACTAATAATTTCTTGGGAATCTAAGGGACTTTCTTGACCTTTCATGGGGATTTTCTTTAGTAAAATTAGGTTTGCACCTGAAGATTTTTAGGATTAACAACAAGATCCTTATTTTTTTGTTTTAAGTAACGATTAGCTATGCTTAAAACTTTTTCTGATTCTACTGGTTTAGTAAGAAATTCAGAAGCACCAACCATTTTGGCTCTAACGCGATCGACGATACCGTCGTTACCAGTTAAAATCACTACTGGAGTATCTTTAAACATGGAAATTTTGCGAATTTGAGCGCAAATTTCATAACCGTTAGCAACGGGCATAACTAGATCTAAAAAAATCAAATCGGGTTTATTTTCTATTAATACGGGTAAAACTTCTAAAGAGTCGTTTATGCCAATAAACTGATAACCTCCTTGAGTTAATATTTTCTCCATAGCTTGACAAACTTTAGGACTATCATCAACGCACAAAACTACAGGATTGTTTTTTTTGCGGGGTTCACTTTCTGTTTGATGTTTATTGTGCTGTTGCGATCGTGGTGAAATCTGAGTAATTGGACTGGGTAAATCCCCCAGCTTACGAAATCCGATAATATTTTTTTGAATGTAAGGTAAAAAAGATGTACCTAACGTTAATATATCTTGTTTGGTAATAATTTCTAAATCTCTTAAAGTTTTTTTTCCGTCTACTAAAAAGCTAATTTTTTCGTAGGTTTTTGGATCGGTTAAGCTTTGCAGTTGTTCTGGTTTGAGTAAAACTAAGGCTAAATTTGGATAAAAACTGGTAAGACCTGCTCTTAACCAAGTGTTTATTATTTTTTGTGCTTGGTCGATCGCTAAGTCTGGATTGATGTAGTGTAGAGCTTCTTTCAAAGGAGATTTATCGTTATATTCATAAGAATTAAAATCTAATTTTGAGATGCGTGATTCAGATTGTAAAATATCGAATAAAGTTTCTGAGATTGTTTGATTAATAATAGTAATTACTTGTTGCTTTTGCAGTTGCTTATTTTTGAGCAGAGTTTTAATTAAAATATATTCGCACAAATCTGGGTCTATTGCTTCGTTTATTTGCAATTGAGCATAGTTTAAATTAGGACAAAATTTAGCGACGAATCTTTGCCATCTTCTAAATCTGTGTTGACCTCCAGATATCCAGACAATTCTTCCCAATCTAAAGTAAATAGACCAACTATATTGCTCGAAAGTATCTATCTGAATAATGGCATCTTGATTGCTACTTCTGCATTCGTGAAATCTTTCGATTAGATTGTTAATTGATAATTTATTCACTGTTTATTAATGTTTGTTAGAGTATTAATTTTTATTTTAAAATTTTTGCAGTTAATTATGCATCGGTAAAATTCTGCATTTTCAGCTCAATTGATAACTAAAGTTAACTACATATACCCTAGTCATTCAGCTAAAAATTCTTTATAATTATGGGATTATTTAATTGTTTTTAAAGTTACATTATTATTGTGATTATTATTACTTTAAGATAATAAAGTTGGATTTAAAAGTGTTTCTGCTGCTGCTATAAGATCGGGAGCAATATCTTGGAGATTTTGTTTATCTTTAAGATAGACCGAAAGTGCTTCGATCGGATCGAGGTTTGCACCAGGATTTAATTCGGGTACGCGCGGACGGGATAATTGAGAAAATAATTCGGCACGAACAGTATAACTATGTGCTGATTGGAGTGCTTGATGCAAAGAAGCGGTTTCTATTAATTCTAATTGTTCCGATCGCAGTTTGTAAATTAAACGCACGACAACATTTTCAATCTCACGAGCGGCGATCGCATCTAAAATAGCTTGGTGAGGATCGTCTCGTTCGCAGACATCTACTTTGATAGTACAAAAAGTACGAACTTTCAAAGGGAAAAATTGCCAATTTACTCGACCTTTTTCTAATTCTACGATGACATAACCTTTGTCTTCTTTTTCTTCTGAAAAATCTACCCTTTCGATACTTCCGGGATAGACGATCGGCGGGTTATTATTAGGATTGAGGTTTTGATGTTTGTGGACGTGACCTAAAGCGACATATTCTAATTCTGGCCGGATTAAGAGAGAAACGGGGATAGTAAAGCCTTTACCCACTGCTAAAAACCTTTCTGCACCAAATGTAGCCCGATCGGCCATTAAATGACCGACTAAGACTGCTGGTATATTAGGATCTAGCTTGCGAATTTCTGATTCTAAAATAGGTTGAAGAGTTTTAATTAACAATTCGTTTACTGCGGCTATTGAGAGTCCTTCTGTTTTTTCAGTAGTAAATAAATTAGAATTAGTCAACCAGGGTAAAGTAATTACTTGAATATCTCCGTTAGCAGTAGCAATTTTATGAGTATCGATTTTATCTCCGACAATAAACCCGGGCACGGCTAAAGTACGATATATGCACAAACTAGCCCCTCCATTACCTTGAGAATGCTGGTCGTGATTTCCTACTAATAAAACTGTAGGTATCTTAGCATCTGCTAAGCGTCTAAATTGGTTGGCAAAAGCTTCGTGGACGTATGGTGGTGGAGTAGCGTCGGGAAAGGCATCCCCAGAAAATAATACCAAGTCTACCGGCTCTGAATCTATTCCGATCGCCCGATCGATACATTTACTTAAAGTCTTGACAAAATCTTGTAACCGTGTATTCAAGCCTATTTCGGGATCGATCCGGCCGTGGCTGAAACCGCTACCCATATGTATGTCAGAAAGATGGAGAATTTTTATCATTTTTTACTCGAGCGAGCGGATTTTTTATAATATTTATAATTTACTAATTTTTAGAATTGGTACGAGCTACAGTCAGATTTTTTTTAAAAAAAGTAACATTTTTTATTTCTTCAGTTAAAAAAGAATATTTTTAAATTAATCGGAGGAAACAGCTAAAATTTTTATTTGGTTACTAAAATTACAATTTGACCGAGGCCCATTTTCAAGATAGTTATTATATAGGTAGATTTTTGCAAATTAACGATCTTAATTAGATGTCCGATAATTCTATAACTAACGAATTTCTCGATTCAATTATCAATTTAGGTATTCAAGGGTTTGGTATCTTCCCATCTGCGGAAAAAGTAGCCAAAATGCACGCCAAAAACGCGCCAAATACAGAAATAGCGATCGATTCTATAATTGCCAGCAGAAGCGGTTACGCTACCATTACAGGGTTTATCACTGGTACTGCTAGTCTAATTACCTTACCCATATCTATCCCTGCTAGTTTGGTTTCCTCTTATGCTTTGGGTGCGAATACTGCTGGTGCGATCGCAGTATTAAGAGGCTACGATCTCGGGATGGATGCGGTGCGAACTTTTATTTTACTATCGATGTTAGGAGAAGCTGGAGTAGAAGTTTTTATTAAAACTGTAGGAGCAAATGCAGGTAGCAAAGTAGCCAAACATTTAATCGCTCAAATTCCTAGTAAAGTTTTATTGGAAATAAATAAAAAAGTAGGGTTCAAATTTATTTCTAAAACAGGGGAAAAAAGTCTTATTAATTTAACGAAATTAGTACCCTTGGTTGGCGGAGTAGTTGGGGCTGGAATGGATAGTACTTACGTCAATGCTTGCGGTCAAACTGCTAAATTTTTATTTAAATCAAAAGAAGTTTAGCAATGATAATTTCTAGCTCTGAAATTAAAAAAAAAGCTCTATCTCTAGGATTTCATAAAGTAGGAATAGCCCCAGTTGAAGCCCAAGAAAAAGACCGTGCGGTTGACAATTTACAAACTTGGTTAGCTTTAGGATATCACGCCAATCTGAGTTGGATGGAAAACCCAAAAAAAGCCGATATTCGTAAATGTATGCCCGAAGTTAAATCGATTATTTGTGTCGCTCTCAATTACTATACTCCCCACCAACACGATCGAGATCCAAAATACGGTAAAATTTCTCGATATGGTTGGGGCAGAGATTACCATAAGGTAATGGCTAAAAAACTTAAATCTTTAAGTAATTGGCTGAGATCCCAAAAAAATGAAATCATAACACGATACTATGCCGATACAGGCCCGATTCAAGATAAAGTTTGGGCGCAAAGGGCTGGTATTGGTTGGATTGCCAAAAATAGCAACCTAATAACTAGAGAGTTTGGTAGTTGGGTATTTTTAGGAGAAATATTAACTAATTTAGATTTAACTCCAGATTTACCCCATACAGAACATTGTGGCACTTGTACGCGCTGTATCGATGCTTGTCCGACAAAAGCTATAACTAAGCCTTTTGTAGTCGATGCTAATCGTTGTATAGCCTATCATACGATCGAGAATCGGGCTGAAAAATTGCCAGAGACAATTTGCAAAAATTTAAATAATTGGGTGGCTGGATGTGATATTTGTCAAGATGTTTGTCCTTGGAATCAGCGTTTTGCCCAAGAAACAAATATTAAAGACTTTCAACCTTATTCTGAGAATATCAAACCGTTATTATCGGAATTAGCAGTAATATCTTCAGAAAAATGGGATCGTCAATTTACTGCTTCAGCACTACGAAGAATTAAACCAGAAATGTTACGTCGCAATGCTCGTGCTAATCTAAATAAAGAGTCAGTTAAAATTATTTAATACGCTAAGGATTTTAATTAAATATGGGGGTCAAAGTAATAATTTTTGATTTTGATGGTACTATTGCAGATACTTACGATACTTTATTTGATATATGCAATCGTTTATCGGGAGAATTTGGTTACAAACCGCTCGATCGCGCTAAAATTTCTCAATTACGAGAATTGAGTTCCAGAGAAATTATTAAACAAGCAGAAATCTCTCTTTTTAAAGTACCAATTTTATTGAAAAGAGTTAAAGAAGAACTCAATCAAGAAATTGCTAACGTCAAACCAATTACAGGGATCGAGCCAATCTTACTTGCTTTAAAAGAAAAAGGGTACAATTTAGGAATTATTACTTCTAATATTGAAACTAACGTATTAGCTTTTCTTAAAAAACATAATTACCAAGAATTATTTAACTTTATCTATTCAGGAACGACAATTTTTGGCAAGCACAAAGTAATCGATCGGTGTCTAGATCGACGAAATTTAAA
>CAYWIH010000192.1:0-6323 GCA_964458305.1 uncultured bacterium
TTAATGAATACGCGTTCAACAGCTTCGATCGAAGCTAAAAATTGCTCTTTGCTCAGGCGTACCGAAGCTTTGGCAGCGATCACCTCTGCATCAGTTAAATTTTTTCCTGAAACTTCACTGTTGGCCTGTTCTATAAGTGCCACTAATTCATTATTGCTCATTTGTTGTTTTTTCCTCACACAGGGTAATTTAAATGAATCAAGCCTTAGATTACTTATCTCTAAAAAATGATAAAGAAACTCTGCGAAGCTTTAGCTGATAAAGCTTTTCTCTGCAATCGATCGGTGAAAAATGAACGTTTTAGTGATTGACGACCAACAATATAAAATTTTTGTAATAATCTCTTTTAGAGGGGGAAAACAAAAATAATATTATTAGTGAGCTAAGCAATCAGTAGAAATCAACCACTAGAAACAATCATACATCCCCAGAGCGCGAGTCTGACAAATACGTAAGATTTTCTTTATAATATCCTTGGGGTAAAAAAAACAGATACCGCTAAAAGCTAACCTCTGAAAGAGATACAAGCTATTCCGGTATTATTAAGAAGAGTAAATTCTAACCTATTTTAGAATATTTCCTTTTACGTATTTGATACTCAAAGTCTATGTTGTATATTCAGTAAATTTTTAGGGTGATTTGGTGACTAAAATTTTAGCAATAGAAGATGACGCAATAAACGAAGATCTTATTGCGAGTGCTTTAGCGACAAAAATTAAAGAAGAAGAATATCAATTAGAGTTTGCCAAAACCTGTGGTAAAGCAAAAAAAGCTATCAAAAATACCAGGTTCGATCTAATTATTTTGAATCTAGAGAGAGAATGTCTGTGTGGATTAGAGATATTAGATATAATATCTGACAAAAAGAAGCCCACACGAACTCTTTTAATTGCGAGCGAAATAATAAATTCTGAAATAGTTTTAAAGGCTTTAAGTAGAAAGCGAGTAAGTATGTATTTATCTAAGCCCTTTAAAGTGGAAGAACTTGAAGAAGCTATAAATTTAGTTTTGACGCATTGTACTCTCCATCCTTTGAGAAATCCTCGAAAAAGACAAACGGGGCAAATGGAAAAAGAAGCAATTATTTCGAGTGTTTCTAAAGATATTTCTGAAGAACAAAAAGTAAAGCTGATTGATGAAATTTCTCGGTATTTACCAGTAAAACAATTGAAAGAAATTGAATCATTTTTATTAAAATAAAGCAAAACTGATGAAAAAAATTTTGGTAGTCGAAGATAATAATATAACAAGAAAAAATGTAATTGAACTTTTTTCTCTTGAAAAAGAATGGAAGAATTATAAAATAGATGGGGCTAAAAATCGGTTGGAAGCTATGAATTATTTAGATTCCAATAAAAGGGAATTGGAATTAATTCTATTAGATTTAGGTATTCCAACGATTCAAGAAGGCTTAGATATTTTAAAAAGAATCCAAAAAGAATTTATTTCTACTAGAGTTTTAGTAGTTTCTTGTCATACCGATCGAGATACTCTATCTTCCGTTGCCCCCTTGGGTACGCATGGATTTTTCGCTAAACCTATCGACGATTTTGAGGAGCTTTTAGAAAGAAGTAAAATAGCAATAAAAGAATCAAAATATAACAGAGAGAGTCGCATTCGAACCAAAAAAAGTTTAACCCAACTTTTAGTTGCTATTAATCAATTAACACCTCCCGAACGAGCTGAAATAGCACTAGAAATAATCAAAATGATATCGGATGAAAGCCGTCAAGAAATCAAGGAAAAAATCAATAAAATGATTTTACTCGCTCGGAGTCAAAAGTCAGATGTTGCCGATCCCTTAGATTTAGATTTTGATAGGCCCGATATTATCGAGATGTGCAAATACAAATATGGCAGTGCTTATATAGATCATCCTTATGGAACATCTCCAGCATTAAGATACTTCGAGGAAGGAAAATTCGTCTCTAAAGTTCTAGACCCTAGTCATCCGGCAATACAAAAATATCGAGAAAAAAGAGATAACGATCCTAAGATTTTAGAGCAACGAGATATTAAGAGGAGATCCGAACTTAAGAAACAGATTTCGGAATCGCTCCAGTCTAAAGAAGATGCTGTCGAAGTATTAAAAGTAATTTTTTCCAAATATCCAGATATTTTTAGAGAACCAAATCTTTTTTAGCTCCGTCAGCTCGCGAGATTTTCAGATTTAAAATAATAGGAGAATGTTGTAGATTTTGTTGTTTGGTTGAATACTAAAATAAATAAGTGCGATATCATATTTTATGTAAGATTTGAGTCACTATAATATTATTTGATTTAACCAAAGTAAAAATAATGAATAATAAGATAATAACATCAATTCTGACTGCGACATTTATCTTCTGTGCTTTTCCTAATTTGAAAACCTTGAGCCGAGAAGACAAAGCTATTGATAATTTAGAGGAAATATCTGATTTAAAGCGGTTGTCAACCGAGGAAAATGTCAGTTACGAGCCGAAGTATGAACCGAAGATAGAAAGACGATCGAGGCTTAATTATCAAGTCTCCTCTATTGATAATAGAGGAGAAAAAAGAAAAGGGCTTTTTACGAACCGGGCTGCTGGAACAAGAAATAGCGAATTATCTGAACGTAATAGAATCGTCATTATAGCTCCTAATACTTATGCCACAACTATATCTTCTCATCCCACTTTCTATTTTAAAGCTCCTAGAGCCAATATGGAAATCTCAGTATTAATTGAAAGTACTACCGGAATTATTTTTGAGAAAAAGATCGCAGCAAAAAGAGGGATGAACAAAATATCTTTGCCAGAAGATACCAAAGGCTTAGTATTGGATGAGAACTATAAATTAGTAGTAACTGAAGTAATTAGCCAAAACGATCCAACTAAAAATGTTTCAGCCCAAGTGTGGCTATTCCGTACCGAATTAAATTCAATTCAAAACGCGCAATTAGCTAATTTAGCAGATCCAGAACAACAGGCTATATTCTTAGCAAATAATGGAATATGGTATGATGCTGTTGCTAGATTGATTCCTAATAAAGAATCAAAAGAACTACTTGATAAACTTTTAACGCAGGGAGGTTTGGAGGCATTATTAAATTAATATAATAGGTTTTTTGATAAAAATTGCGATCGATAAATTATATTTTTAAGAAGTAATAACTCGCTATACTATTATATGTTTAGTGGGTTTTTATTTTTCAAAAACTAATCGTGAAGCTTAAAAATAAATTTCAAATAAATGCGAACTGCCAACCAAAAATTAATGGATCTAAAAAATTGAAACTAAATTTTATAAGCAATTTGATTGTTAAGAATATACAAGCTTTTAAAAAAAATATTCGACCCTTTGTTAAGGGAGCGAGCATAAGTTTAATTATTGGGATAATTGTAATATTGCTTCGATATTTAGGAGTGCTTCAATTTTTAGAATACGATTTATTTGATTGGTATTATAATTGGCGTACTCCTGAAACAATAGATGAGAGAATTGTTCTGGTAGAAATAAGAGAAGACGACTTGTCTAGATTAAATCAATATCCAATGTCGGACTATGAATTATATGAAATTCTAAGTAAAATACAGGAACAAAAACCTAGAGTAATAGGATTAGATATTTATCGCGATTTGCCCGTTAATCCTAATTATAAGAATGGCGCAAATATATTAATTCAATTCTTAGATAAAGAATCTAGTAGTAATATAATTGGCATAGAAAAATCAATTGCGGGACAGAATAGTCCTATAATAAAACCGAATGAAATCTTATCTGCTTACGGGCAGGTAGGAGCGAATGATATATTTGTAGACCCCGACGGAATTGTACGGAGAATACCTTTATCAATTGCGGTACAACAAGAAAAAGAAGCGATAGGTTCAACTTTTTCTAACAAAAAGGTAAACAAGCCTAGTTTCCATTATTTATTGGCTTATTTGTATTTAGAGCAAGAAAAAACTCAAATAAGTTTGAAAACATCGGGCGAATACCAACTGGGCGATCGCACAGTTCCGGCAATTTATCCTAATTCTGGTGGATATATCAATACTTATAGTGGCGGGTATCAGTCGTTTTTAAATTACCGCACTTCGTCAAAATTTAAAAGTGTGACTTTATCCGATTTAAAAGATTCTAAAATATCTACCGATTTTTTCAAAGATAAAATAGTGATTCTTTGCTCAAATACACCTTCTTTTCCTGATTATTTTAATACTCCAAAAGGACAGAGGACGGGCGGTGAATTACAAGCTTATGCTACTTCTCAATTAATTAGTGCGGCTTTGGACGATCGCCCTTTTATTAAATCTTGGCCGGAATGGAATGAAATAATTTGGATTATATTATGGTGCTTTTTAGCTGCTAATACTATTATTCAAATTGGCAAAGTGCAAGTTTGGGAATGGGACGTAGGACAAAAAACAAGAGGTAAAAATCTTAAAAGATTTTTTACAATTAAAGTAGTATCTATTACGATTTTCCTCTCATTCGCAGTTTGGTTAATTACTTTAATTGCTTTTTTAACTGAGTCCTGGTGGCTGCCAATAGTTCCGGTAATTTTAGGAATAGTTTTAGCCAGTATTTCTAGTGCTTTTTTGATTTATATCGAGAAACTGAGGCAGGCTCACGATACTAAAGATTCAATTATTTTTGAGCAAACTCAACAGTTGAGACAACAAAATCAAATTTTGATAGCAACTAATAAGGAATTAGAACTAAGAAAAGAGCAATTAATTGCTCAAGAAAAATTAGCTAATCTTGGTGAAATATCATCTGGACTTGCTCATAATATTGGCAATTGTACTAATAGTTTAAGTACTTTTGCACCTGTGTTTTCAAGATTGGTTAGACTCATACAAGATGAGATCAACCAGGAGCAGGAGATCGATAAGAATTTACTTAATCAATATTCTTTAAAAATCTTGGAAGTTAATTCGCAATTAAAGGCTAATGCGATAGCAGCCAATAAAATTGTGAGACAAGTAAAATTTTATGGCTCAAATCGAGTTCGCTTCCAAACTAATCTGGTTAGAGGTAATATTAATAAATCAATTGAATCTATTGTTGAACAGGTTCAATATAGCTTGTCTAATCGCGGAAATGAACATAATAGTTCATATATTTATCAAAATTTGAGTCAAACTATTTTGCTTTCTTTAGACTCATCAATTCAAGATTTTTATTTTGATGAGGCCGATCTTCATCAAGTAATCCAAAATTTATTAATTAATGCTTTCGACAGCGTAGAATCTAGAGCTTGCAGTCAAACTCAAGAAGAATATCAGCCAAAAATTGAAGTTTCTACTCATAATCAAGAAACTTCAATTAAAATCTCGATCCAAGATAATGGTGAGGGTATAAGTCCCGAATTTTTAAAGGTAATGTTTAAGCCTTTTATGAGTACCAAAGAAGATGGAAAAGGTATAGGATTAGGACTTGCTACTGTTAAGAACTGCTTGAAAAAATCTGGTGCAACATATGAAGTAGAATCTAATTCAGAACCAGGTTTAAATCGAGGGACTAGATTCATTATTTTTTGGACAAAAATTACCGAATCAGTTAGTAATTAAAATGATACCAGCCCAAGAACGTGGTGATTCACCTTCTTCAATTACTTTAATTTGCGCTAACTGCTTTGCGCGATCGATACTTTCTCCTGCGGCTAAATTTCGATAAAATTCTTCCATTAAAAATGCCGTCTGGTAATCAGGGATCGACCATATACTCGCGACTATATTAGGGATTCCTGCCCGAACCGATACCCCTGCAAAACCAAGAACCGCTTCATTGCTCCCTACTGCGGTTTCACAGCCGCTTAGGTTTAATAAATTTATCAATTTTCTCGATTGTATTAATCGATTTTGAAACTTTATTAACGAGATTTTTTCGTCATAAACTTCTATATAAGAGTCATTGGCATTACTCCCAAAAGATCCGTGAGTGGCAATATGCAGTGTAGAAATTTGATTTTTGTCTAAAATTCTATATAGTAAAGCCCTAGTAAATTGAGCATCTATATATTTTTCTGCTCCTATTATTTCAGCAATTTTTTTTGCTTCTTCTTTTGTAAAATTTAAAGATTGTGAAAATTTACTTTCACTTAGAGCTAAGATAAAATTACCTCCAGCAATATTAAGTGATTTTTGTGGGGGCAATCCCGGAATATAAGATATAGCGTATTTCTCAATTAAATATTTACCATCTTTTCCTATTAAAGCTTCTAACGGTACATTTCTCAAATACTCATCTCGAACAAACACTAATCGTTCTACCGAATTTGGCAATAGATCTTTTAATGGAGATATTATTATTTCGTGTAATTCTTTTGCTATTTTTTTAGAATGAAATCTGCTTTCTCG
>CAYWIH010000193.1:0-6276 GCA_964458305.1 uncultured bacterium
TTGGGCTTTTTCTTTACAGTGGGAAATTTGGCAATAAAAGGAAAAAAAGGATTTAATATATTGCCTGGTTTTGCCGTTGTTTTCTTATTATCGATTTTTGCTTATGTAATAGCTAATTCTCAAACAGCAGAAGCATTAGGCTTAGGATATGCTTTTTGGGCTTTATTAATAGGTTTAGCAATTAGTAATACGATCGGAACGCCAAAATGGTTATTAAATGGAGCGCGTACCGAATATTATATTAAAACGGGTTTGGTAATTTTAGGAGCTGGAATTCTTTTTAATCGGATTATAGAATTCGGTTCTTATGGTTTGGCGATCGCCTGGTTTGTTACTCCGGTAGTAATTGTATTTATGTATATTTTCGGGACAAAAATCCTGAAAATGCAGCAAAAATCTTTAGTAATAGTAATAGCAGCAGCAACCTCGGTATGTGGCGTATCAGCAGCGATCGCAGCAGCAGCAGCAAGTAAAGCAAAAAAAGCCGAACTGACTTTAGCAGTGGGAATGACTTTAGTTTCGACGATCGTGATGATGATCTTTATGCCTTTATTTGTTAAAGCGATCGGAATGCAGCCAGAGATCGCCGGGGCTTGGATGGGTGGTACAATTGACGCTACTGGTGGGGCTTTAGCAGCAGGTGAAGCAGTAGGAGATGTGGCCGGGAAAGTAGCAGCTTTGGTAAAAATGATCCAAAATATGCTATTGGGTATTGTTGCTTTATCTATTGCTTTTTTTTGGGTTTGGAAAGTAGAACGTAACCCAAATGCACCTACTCCGGGTTTAGCCCAATTATGGATTAAGTTCCCTAAATTTATTTTAGGTTTTATCGCCGCATCTTTATTAGCTTCTTTTGTATTTATCCCGATGATGGGTATGGATAAGGTTAATGAAATGCTCGATCTAACTAGAAGTTATTATAATTGGCTGTTTTGTATGGCATTTATTTCGATCGGACTTGCTTCTAATTTACGGGAATTAGGTAGCCAGTTTCAAGGTGGTAAACTAATGATGCTTTATATTGTCGGACAAGGATTCGATCTTATACTTACCTTATTTATAGCGTGGGTGGCTTTAAGCGGTAATTTCTTCCCCGTACCCCAATTATAAAGAGAGTGACAAGATGAGCGGTAATTTACGAAAATCCCTAAGTCTGCTGACAATTTTTGCCCTAATGCCAGCGTTACTATTAATTTTAAATGCTGGAATTCGATCGGGTCTTTTCGGATCTACCATTAAAGAAATTTATAATACCGATAAAGATGCTAGCGGTATTTTCTGGACTGATGCGGAAAGTTCTCATCTCAATTGAACAAAACAAACCCCTTTAAAGTATCTAAGGGACTATCATCTTTAGCGATAGTCCCTTAAATATTAGTTTTAACTCTAGGAGCGACAAACGTCTTATTTTTAATTTCGAGGATGTCTTTAGTTTAACTCCCCTTCAAAAAATGGTCAAATCGAATTTATGACTAAATTATTCCCCGTAGTGGGAATTAGTTACTTTACCCCGAAAAACTACGTATTGATAGATATTGTAAAACAGCATGATCGGAATCAAAAAACCAATAAAAATCAGCATGAATACCAAAGCTGAAGGAGACGCAGCACCTTGATATATCGTGATTGTTGGGGGAATAATGTAAGGAAAGACGATCGCCCCCAGTGCGAGAAAAGATAGCAAGAAAACCGCAATAGTCCAAATAAATGGGGCTACATCTCGCTCTTGGTTAAGACTTGTTAAGAGTCTCCAAATAAATAATACACCGACGATCGGAATGGCAGCGAAGAAATATACTTGAGGAAAAGAAAACAGGCGATCGCGAAAACTTTCATAAAATATTGGCGTAGCAATAGTAATGGCGATCGCACCGATGAGGGTAGTTATTGCGGCAATTTTAGCAGTACGATAATGTGTTTGTTGTAAGTTACCCTCAGTCTTCATAACTAAGTAAGTAGAACCAATTAAAACATAACCTTGTACTAAAGTTAGGGCTACTATTGCTGTTCTCCAGTCTAACCAATCCCAAGTACTGCCAATAAAATGACCCGCTTCGTCAACTTTTATCCCTTCTAAAACACTACCTAATGCAAAACCCTGGGCGATCGCTGCTAAAAAACTGCCAATTCCAAAGGCATAATTCCAGAAAAATTTACGATTAGCATTTTCCCTAAATTCAAAAGCAACACCCCGAAACATTAAGCCAAAAACCATAATAAATATCGGGATATAAAGAGCATTTAAAATAGTTCCATAAGCTAAAGGAAAACCACCAAATAAAGCCCCACCCATCAAAACTAGCCAAGTTTCATTAGCATCCCAAACATTACCCAAACTGGTCATTAAAATGCCGCGACGTTCTTCATCTGAAGCTGTTAAAGATAATATTCCCACTCCGAGATCGAAGCCATCTAACATTACATAAAGAAACAGAAAAAGAGCTAAAACTACAAACCAAACTTGCGGCAAAAAATTTTCTAAAGTGTCCATACTTCTCCTCAAAAAGAAATTTTTACGATTTTATTTTTACTCTGGATTATTTCTCTAAATTGCTTTATTTGTTCCTCCTCTTTAAAAGCTTTTTTAGGAACTATTTGATAATCTTGTTCGGAATAATATAGTAAAAATAGTTCTTTATTTTCGATATATTTTAAATATTCTTGTAATGCGATCGACTCTACAAAATAATCTGAGATTAAAATAATTTCATTCTCCGTCACTATTAATTTTCTATTGGCCTGCATTTGCTGATTACTGTTCCATTTTTTAGCAATTTTTTGGCGTTGAAAAATATCTATTTTCGGATATTGTGTCAGCAACAAATTAAATCCTAATCCCAAAGATAAAAAACCATTTATCAAAGCATCTTTTTGACTTAGATTGGTTTCTAATAAACTAGATCCATAAATACCTGACCACAAATAGTTAAATCCAACTCCTAAAAAAAATGGAATCGCGATCGGATAATATAAAATCCACAATTTACTATAAAATTTACTCGCTTGCTTTGCTTCTAAATAATCTTTGGCTTCCAGTTGATATTTTAAATTTAAAATGCTATCTTTTTCTGCTATTTTTTCTTTAAATTCAGAATTATTATCTAAATTTTTTACTTTATTTTGTAGCAACTCTCGAAAATACTCGATCTCTTCTGAATTTTCAAAATATCTTTTAGGAATTAATTGAGATTCTTTGCCATGAAAATAGAGAATAAATAAATTATCCGTTTCAGAAAAATAATTAAATATTTGCCAATCTACAAAAATCTGTAAAGTTTCAGCTTCTAAACTCAGCCCATTTTTATTTACAGTTATCTTTCTTTCAGCAATTAAACTCGGCTTCTTATTTTCATTCAGATATTTTTTTAACTTTTTATAACTCGATCTAGCCCTTAATTCAGGATTAAAAACAAACAAAAAAACAATTCCCGCACCTAACAATAAACAACCTATAAATATCGACCCAATCAAATAATCAATTCGATTTAAATAACGAGAAAATGCAGCATAAAGAATGTATATCCCAAATATAAAAAAAAAGCCAATAATTATCGAACTAAGCGATCGAATCCAAATATTATTACAAAAATCCTTACTTTCCTTGCGATAATATTCCCAATAATCTTCCAAAGTAATTTGATATTTTAAATACATTCTTATTACTTTGCCAAACTAAAAAATATTTTTGAAAAATGTACGAAATTTGTACGGACGTACCATGGTACGTCCTCTTCGTTATTGTTGCGCTTCGATCGGACGGCGATCGGGTTGATGTTCTGCAGCTTGAACTTGCCAACCATCCTTTACATTACCTGGTATTGGCAATTCTAAATTAGGCCCTTTGCGAATGATACGACTGCCAAAATACAAAGCAGAAACAAACAAAAGACTGTAAACTAAAGCAAAAGTAATTAAAGAAGTCAAAATATCGCTAGGAGGTAGAATAGAAGCCGCCGCTACAGTACGAATTTCGTTATATACCGTCCAAGGTTGTCGGCCGACACAGCGCACGATCCAACCAGTTTCTACAGCAATATAACCCAAAGGAGCGGCAAAAATCCAAGCACGCATCAACCATTTTTGCTGAGAAATATTTTCCGGGGATAATTTACCTCTGAGCCATTGAATGAGACTAAACAACATCAAACCAGCAAAATAAAAGCCGATCGCCACCATAATGCGGAAAGAATAGTAAATTAACCAAATTAAATGAGGTCGATTTTGCGGTTGCCACTCTCTCAATCCTAATACTGGTTCGGACAATTTCGGTTTAAATTCGAGAATGTATCCTAAAGCATTGGGTATAGCGATTTCAAAATCATTTTTCGCCTCTTCTTCATTAGGTAAGGCGATCGCACTCCAAGGTGCGGGTTTTCCTGCTTCTACTGTCTCCCATTGTGCTTCTAAAGCTGCTAATTTGGTGGGTTGATATTCCCTAACTTGTACTCCACTTAAATGGCCCATTGCGATTTGTAAAGGGGCTACGGCGATCGCAGTGGCTAAAACGACTTTCAAAGATATAGCAAAAAATTCTGAATTTCTTTTGTTAATAATGTACCAAGCACTGATCCCACCGATGACAAATAAAGAAGTTTCTAAAGTAGCCAAAAACATATGAGAAACGCTAATTGCCATAAATGGATTTAGCAAGGCCTGAAAATAATCCCCGACAATAAATTTACCATCGACAAAAGTCCCTCCGCTAGGGGTTTGCATCCAGGAATTAGCAACTAAAATCCAAAAAACTGATAAATTAGCCCCAAAAGCCACCATAATTGTAGAAAGGTAGTGAATTGCTGCGGGAACTCTTTCCCAACCAAACAGCATAATTCCTAAAAAACCTGCTTCTAACATAAAAGCCATCGCAGCTTCAAAACCCAAGATACTACCGAAAAAATCCCCCACTGCTTCGGAAAAAGGGGCCCAGTTAGTACCAAATTGAAATTCCATCGGTATCCCCGAAGCTACACCAATGCCAAAATTTAGTACGTAGAGTTTCGACCAAAAGCGAGCATGATAATAATAGTTAGGGTTGCGAGTTTTTAACCACAGTCCTTCTACTAATACTAAATATATTCCCATACCCGTTGTAAGTAGCGGCCACAACATATGGAAAATAGCAGTCAGCGCGAATTGCATCCGCGATAACACTACTGCATTACTCAAAAAATCCACGATCGCTTTCCTCTATTTATTCTTAAATAGCTAAGTTTTAAGGTAACGAAATATTCTCAATCTTGCCAGTAAATTTCCTCTTTTTACAAGCATCCATTACAGGCTTTTAAAGAAAGTTAAATTTTGTAGATTTAAATGTATTTTCAAAAACTTTATTAGTGCCTATATTAAAACAATGTTCTAAAAACATTAAAGAAAACAGAACTAGATTAAAAAAGAACTTTAATAATAAAGTATCTTAGTTTGCGATCTAAAAAATAAATATTTTTCAAGCTGACAAGGAGATCTAATTTAATAAAATCGACAAAACTTTCTCTAGAAAAAACTTTAGAAAAGAGCAAAACAGAGAAGGAGAAAAAAGAATAACACACTTTTGTATATATATAAATATGACTAGAAAATAATTACAAAAGACAGCTATTTTCGGGCAAATAAAAAACAGATATTTTGCCACTAAACCAATAAAAACAAACAAAAATCAATTCTAGCTATAATGAGGATGATGAGAACTCAATTCATTCAAATAGACCACGATCACGGCTTCGACCTCAATAAAGTAGTTTATTGGACAAAAGAAGAAGATAAAATAATAATTTATTTTTTGGGCTTAAACCAGCCACTCGAATTTTCTGGGACTATGGCCAAAATTCATTATCAACTTCTGCAAAGTCAATCGATTAAATATCGACCAGAATATAAAGAAGTTCCCCGCGATTAAATCGAGTAATTTAAATAAAATAATTCCCCTCGATCGTAATTTTAAAGTCAATCCGAGGCGATCGATTAGAAAATAAATATAATTTAACTATACAATCTAATTTTTTAAGGAAACGATTGATGAGCGATAAAGAATTATTTATAGTCTATATCTTGCCTTTATTGATTTTAGTTGCAGCCGTGCTAACCACCGGACTGATAGTTTTTGAAGGAGTTCTCGAATTTTTAACCTACGAAAACTAAACCCTCTAAAAGCCAAAAAACAAAGGTTAAGAAATTTCACATTAACAAAATGCTTTAGTTGTAAGGATTTTCGAGCGAGCCTCTGCTATTATCGATTAGCACCGTAAAACCCTGTTCCTTTTAGGGCAGGGATATAAGGTG
>CAYWIH010000194.1:0-6168 GCA_964458305.1 uncultured bacterium
CACTAGCAAATGTTGCAAAGCAATATTTGCGCGGTCATTGGTAACTGAATTTAGTATTTAACCTTTTTGCCAGTCTTAAATGTCCTAACCTTTACTTCGACTGCTGTATATAAAATTATTCCCACTGAGCCAAAGCTTTTCTGCAAAAATTCAGTTTAGTTTACAATTGTTTGCATTACTACCACAAAAAACTTCCCTCGAAATCCAAATAAATCTGTCAAGAGGAAATGCTTAACAATAATATAGATATATATTTTATTCGAGAAGAAATTGCACTCTAAAGTTGTAATTTATGATTCCTAACTTCTAAAGCTAGGTCTGGTATAACTTTTAAGAAACAGGATTAGGTATTGGAAACATAATTTGCTGATAACTGATGCGATCGTTTTGTTTGTCAAATAAGGCTGCTGCTTTTTAAAAATCTTTCGCTCGCTTTTTACTTGTTATGTAATGCGAGCAAAATTTGACCGCGATTGAGATAGGAAGTTGCTAGATTAGGTTCTATTTGAATAGCGCGATCGAAATCATTTAAAGCTAATTGAAATTTTTCTAATTGATAGTATAGTTTGCCGCGATAATAATAAGCTAGTGCTGAATTAGGATTGAGATCGATCGCTCGATCGTAATTAGTTAAAGCTAAAGTATTTTTTTGAAGTTTGTAGTAAAACATGCCTCGAAGTAGATAAACTCGAGCGAAATTAGATTTAATTACGAACTGGAAACCTGAAAACAATCTCTCGATAATGGGTAAAGTAGAGGAGGATTTATTGGTATTATTATCTGGAGCTATTTTTGGAGAATCTGAGCTATTTTCGTTGGTTTCGATCGGCTCTAATTCGAGATTTTTAGTAATAGTTTTGTCAGAATTATTTAAAGCTTCGATGCTGTCAATTTTGCACCCCAATCGTTTAATATTATGTAATTCCGAACTAAGGCGATTTTGGGTTATTTTGAGAGAAATTTTGTGTCCGGGTCGAATATTATAACGAAGTCGATCGCTATTTAAAGGAAATACAAGGCTGTTAATTCTGTATAAAGTCATGAGAATTTAACAAATATTATTTCAAGCCGATTATATTTAGTTTCGATCGAATTTAAAAGATAATTTACTAAAGACTTAAGAATTTTTAAACAAAAATAGAAGAATTGTCTCGAAGAGCGAAAAATTTTAGGGATGTCGGCTACCATCGGGCATAATAGTAGCGGTGAGGTCGATACCGCTCATATTACTGCTGCGAAATACAGCACCGCGAATGTCGGCTTTTTGAAGATAGATATCGACTAGATTGGCACAAGAGAGGTTAGCTTCGCTCAAGTTAGCATGACGGAGTAAAGCATACCTTAAGTTAGCGGCTTGAAGAATTACATTTTGTAAATTTGCTCCTTTAAGATTAGCCGAACTTAAATTAATGCGATTTTCAGTTTCTAATCCTTCTAAAGTCAACTCCGATAGAGTTAACAAACTCAGATTCATTTCTTGGAGGAAAGTACCCGAAAGGTTAGCACCGCGTAAATTAGCGTGACTAAAATTAGCACCTCTTAAAATTGCCTCGCTAAAATCACCGTTTCTCAACCGACTTTCGCGCAGATCTGCTTTATTGAGATCTGCTTCGCTTAAATTAGCCCCACTCAGATCTGCTTCGCTGAGATCGGCCCGGGATAGATCTGCACCAGAAAGGTCTAAATTGCTGAGATTAGCCCATCTTAAATCGGCTCGAGAAAGATCTGCACCAGCGAGGTTTGCTCCGGTTAAATTAGCACCAGCGAGGTTTGCTCCTCGGAGATCGGCATTGCGCAAAAAAGAGCGATTGAGGTTAGCATTCTTCAAGTCTACCCTAGTGAGTATGGCATTATCTAAATTAGCCCAACTCAGATCTGATTCGCTCAAGTCAGATCCGCTTAAATTAGAGCCTAAAAATTTAGTTCCGATCGATTTAGAATGAATTAAGTTCGATCGGCTAATATTAGCTTCGCTCAAGTCAGCACCGCTCAAATTAGACCAATCGAGATCGCAGCGATTGAGATTAATTCCGCTCAGTTTGGCTTGGATCGCTTCGATCCGATCTAAATCCGAGCGACTAAAATCTCTTTGTCCGGCATTATAAAGCTCGATCAGTTCTTTACCCTTCATTAGAAAAAAATATTATCTTCTCGAAAAGATTACCGGTGCTTAGCTAGCAAAGGTTAGATCCGCAAGAGAGCGGATCTCCTCTTCTAATTTAACTTGCTCCTGCTGGAGTCTTCCAATTAATATAAGGCAAGTTGGCTGCTGTTAATTTAATTAGATCGACGTTTTCGCATAATTGTCCGACGGTATCCCAAGTACCTCCGAGCAGCATTTTTCTAGCACCTTCATTCAAGGATACGCTTGCTTGCCAATCGCCGCAACTGACGGCCATCGCTTCTAGATCTACGGTTGTAGCGGCTCGAGGTTCGTCCAATAATTTTTGTTGCAATTGCTTGACTTTTTCCGGTTCGAGGGTCAAACAAGGAACGCCCATTGCCAAACAATTACCGAAGAAAATTTCAGCAAAAGACTCCCCGACTATAGCTTGGATGCCCCATTTAGATAGGGCTTGGGGGGCGTGTTCGCGAGAAGATCCGCAGCCAAAATTATTATTGACGACTAAAATATTAGCACCTTGATATTGGGGCAGATCGAAAGGATGCTGGCCGTTTGCTTGGGAGCGATCGTCGATAAAAGCACTAGATCCGAGTCCGTCAAAAGTAACGCAACGTAAAAAACGAGCTGGAATGATGCGATCGGTATCGATATCGTTTCCTCGTACTGGTATTCCTCTTCCTGAAATTGTTTTAACTTGATTCATCTTCTTAGTTATTACTCAAAAAACTACGCACGTCGGCTACTTTCCCTGCGATCGCAGCAGCAACGACCATCGCCGGACTCATCAATAAAGTTCTGCCGGTAGAAGATCCTTGACGACCTTTAAAATTACGATTGGAAGAAGAGGCACTAATTTGCGATCCTTGCAATTTATCGGGGTTCATTGCCAAACACATCGAACAACCAGCATCGCGCCATTCAAAACCTGCTGCAGTAAAAATGCGATCGAGTCCTTCTGCTTCTGCGGCTTTTTTAACCCTTTCCGATCCGGGGACGACAAAAGCTTTAACCCCATTAGCTACTTGCTTTCCTTCGGCAAATTTAGCGGCTTCGCGCAGATCGCTGAGTCTTCCGTTAGTGCAACTACCGATAAAACAAACATCGATCGGAGTTCCTTGTATTGGTTTTCCAGGAGAAAGAGCCATATATTTATAAGCTTCTTGGGCGATCGCAACTTCGCTGTCGGGCAAACTTTCTGGAGTTGGTATCGACTCACTTACACCTATTCCTTGTCCTGGTGTGATGCCCCAAGTTACAGTAGGTTCGATCTCGGCTGCATCGAAAGTAACTATATCGTCATATTCGGCATCGCGATCGCTTTTTATACTTTCCCACCAAGCAACTGCTTTATCCCAGTCCGATCCGCTCGGGGCGAAATCTCTACCTTTAAGATATTCATAAGTAGTTCGATCGGGGTTGATGTAGCCGCAACGCGCACCACCTTCGATCGACATATTGCAGACGGTCATCCGCTCTTCCATACTCATGGCTCCAAAAGTAGTCCCAGCATATTCGTAAGCGTAACCTACACCTGCTTTTACGCCTAATTTGCGGATAATATGTAAAATTACGTCTTTAGCATATACTCCGGGGGCTAAACTGCCGTTTACTTCTATTTTGCGGACTTTTAATTTAGATAGGGCTAGAGTTTGCGAAGCTAAAACATCCCTAACTTGTGAAGTACCTATTCCGAAAGCGATCGCGCCAAAAGCCCCGTGAGTTGAAGTATGGGAGTCGCCACAAGCCACTGTCATTCCTGGCTGGGTTAAACCTTGTTCTGGGGCAATTACGTGAACTATACCTTGATTTCCCGACCCGATATTATAAAATCTAATCCCAAACTCTTGACAATTATTTTCCAAAGCTTGCATCATTTCTTCGGCCAGGCGATCGACGAAGGGACGGGCTTGGTTTTCTGTGGGTACGATATGATCTACTGTAGCTACCGTTCTTTGGGGATAGATTACTTTTAATTTTCTTTCCCGCAACATGGCAAAGGCTTGGGGGCTGGTTACTTCGTGGATTAAGTGTAAGCCGATAAACAGTTGTGTTTGACCGCTTGGCAACGTCCCAACTGTATGTAAGTCCCAAACTTTATCGAATAGTGTTCCTCTACTCATTATTTAACAAGTATTTTTGCTGTAATCTTTAATTGTGCCTTTTATCTTAGCTTTTGTCTCCTGGTTGCTTGACTTTTTACCAGCAATATTTATTTTTTTTGCATAGTGTTTTTTTCTGCCTCTGATTTTATAAAATGTAGTACGTAGTTTCTAGTAAAGATTTTTATTATGTCTCTGCAAAAATTTACCGATCTATCTTGGTTACAAAATTCAGAAGATTTTTTACATAATTTTAAAAATGTTTTACTTTTACTTAATGTAGGGCTTTATATCCTTACTATATTTCCAGTTTGGGAATTCCTAAACTCTGTAAATCTAAATTCTGTAAGTATATCAGAACAATGGCAAGAGTCAATATTACTAATAATTGCATTTGTTTTTATTTTGGCTATTCGCGGTGTTCTACATCAGATATCTTACTTTATTCGTCGTAAAATACTCTGTCAAATTTCGCTCTCTATTGAGTTTATTTTTTTTAGACCAATAGCCAAATTTTTGGGAATAGAAATAGAAAATAAAGCTAAAGAATATCGGCGAGAACCCGATATAGTTCGTTCTGTCTACGTCGAAGAATATTTGATAAATAAGGAACATCCTAAAATTCAAAAAATATACGACGATCGACAAGAAGTAATAAGAGACAATCTTCTTAGTAAGTTATATGCTGTAGAAATTGTTTTACTTTTACTCATACAGTTAAAATTTAACGCTGTCTTTTTAAACGAAATAGCACAACAATTTGATTTTCCAATAGTTAAAGTGATTCAAATTTTATGTATAGTTCTTGTATTTTATGCTTCTCGTTCTTATCCCGATTCCTGGAATTTTATCTACCTACCAAATAATCCAATTAAGAAAGATTAAGATTAAAAATAAATCATGAACGATAATTATCCTTTTGCTAAAGAATTGATTACTGACACTGAAGGTAATATATCAAAAGTTATTATTGACTTTGAAGATTATAAACAGCTATTAGAAATTATCGAAGACGAAGGCTTATATCAAGCTATGAAAGATACGGAAAAAGAAACGCCAATGACAATTGAACGAGCTTTGAAAGAACTAGAAGATGATGAAAACTGAATATTTACCAAGCTTTATCAGGGATTTGAAGAAACTGAAAAAGGCAACTATATATTCAGAAATAAAATTAATAGCTTTTACAACCATACCTCAGTGTAAAGATATTACTGCAATTGACAATTTAAAAAAGATTAAAGGTGAAGCAAACGCCTATCGAATTAGAATCGGAGACTATCGTATCGGAATATTTATTAAAAATGAAACTGTAACTTTTTCTAGAGTCTTACATCGGAAAGAGATATATCGAAAATTCCCCTAACTAAATATTTCAAAATTTTATTTATTTCGGATTAAGAGAATAACTATTATCGTCGCTGAATATTATATCGAAACTGGAGATACTCTCGTAGGATTACTGTTATCAGATCTGGCTTATGGC
Source organism: uncultured bacterium (assembly GCA_964458305.1). Lineage (GTDB taxonomy): Bacteria > Cyanobacteriota > Cyanobacteriia > Cyanobacteriales > JASJDA01 > JASJDA01. The sequence continues at coordinate 5,711 of CAYWIH010000194.1, forward strand.
TACTGAGTTGTTTCTATTTTATATCAAAGGTCTGGACGCGATCGCATTTGGATGCCTTCTGAAGATTTCCGCCTAAATAATGACGATCGCTTAGTGGTTTTAGGTACTACTGATGGACTGCGACCGATCGAGTTAGGTAAACTGGATTTTAGCCCTAAATCTTATCGAGTATTAATTGAAAAAGGTGCTACTCCAGAAGTAAAATTTGAAGCAGCAAATACGATCGATCGCGTTACTAGTTGCGGTCTAAATTTAGCTCGAGAAGTCATGAAAAATATTCCTCAAACTTTATCAGTTCCTCTTTACAAACAACAAGCAAAACGTTTGGTTAAAGAGTTAAGTAAAGCGATGGTAAAAGCAAGGATTATTGAAGGCTAAAATATTTTTTAGCTTAAGAATAGGCTTTTTAAAACTCGATTGCAATTCTTGTGGGAAGATAATTGTAGCTTTGGCAAATC
>CAYWIH010000195.1:0-6069 GCA_964458305.1 uncultured bacterium
TTAATAGATTCGATCTTTTTAGAAGTTGTGCCATTAGTTTGTTGGGGGCGATCGAGTTCCTCATTGTTGGGAGCAGGTGGCTTTTGTTGATTAAATACTTGAAGTTCTTCTGTGAGAGGAACGAGAGTATTGTTAAGATTTTCTGAAAATTTGGCAATGGTTTCGATTGCTTTAACGAGCAATTCTTCGTTATTAGTAGGATTGTTTTGACGATCGAGCGATCGCTCTGTGGTTAATTTTTCTTCAGCCCAATTGAGAAGCTGGTCGAATTATCGCCCCGCGTAGCGACGACTCCGCGCGGGGGTAATGTAAAAATAACCGAGCGTTAGCGAGAACAATTTTAAGATCCGTTTTCGGTTTAATCCTAATTTTTCAAAAATAAGCTTCTTATTTAGCATCCTAAACGCTTTATAGGGAGTATGAGGGAAGACCCCTCATACTCCCTCTTTTGATCGATAGCAAAAGGATATTTCTATTTAACTAACTAACACGTTGCTGATTGAAATATCTATACTATCTTGATGTAAAGTAACAACTCCGCTATTTCAATAGGGAGGAAAATATGGATAAGAAGAATAGCCACTAGCACTAACAAAGATGCTACTTCCTCCTGGCCACCATGGATTTGTAGAACTGTTAGCGGATACATTAACCGTATCACCTGTGGCAATAGCAAATAGAAATTGATCGTTATCAAATGCAAACCCAACAGCTATTCCACCGCCGAAAATCATTTCTGCTGCTGTGTCGGGAAGAGTTTCCAAAAGTGCTGATTTAGTATTTAAATCTTCGAAAGTATTCATCTTTTTTCTCCTTGATAAATCCTTACTGTATTTAAAAAACTGTTTTTAAATTCTGATTGTTTAACTCCTAATTACAATAGTGAGGCTAAATTAATCGCTATTTTCTAAAACTAATTAGCTTAATCTATTTTCCTGCACTTATCTATCTGATTGATATTATTAAATGTTGCGCTCAGATTGATTTGAGGAATGATTTTTTTCACTTATTTCTTTTATCTTTTTGATCCTTTCTCAGTCCATCATTTCAAAATTGATAGATTAATATTTACACCTTTATACTAATAATTTTGACAGTAAACTTGATAAATTTGATACAAAACGCAAACTAGATAAAACGAGTAGAAGCGCGCTATATAGTATGTATATACTTGAAAAAATAAATTTATGATCGGAAAAAAGGGCTTTTCGTTTAGCGATCGTCGATTCACCTTCTAGGCATGGTCTCTAGGCAAAGGGGCAGGGTGCAGGGGGAAATTTAATTTAGGATCGATCGGGAATAGAACTGGTCGATCGCGAAAGGGCGAGAACCAACAACCGAGTAATTCTTATAGAAATAGTGATTATTGGTAGGTCTAAAAATAGAGCGATCCCCTAAAATTGCGATTAAAAACTAAACGTTCAAGTATAGTATGACTATTGAGTTATTAAAATTTACGATCGCTAGCTTGATTAAAACTCTGGTTCAGTGATTCTAATAGCAACCCCAGCTCTAGAATATTCGATGGCATATCCAGAAGCTTTAGCTCGTTTAACGGCTTCAGAACAAAGAATAGGATCTTGTAGCCAGGAGTTAAGCTTACTTAATTGAGATTTATCAGAGTCATTAGATCGATCGGGTTTAGGAGTAGATTTAAATTTAGCCAAAAACCCGCGCACTACTTCAGCAACTTGTTTCGGGTCAGCCAGGTTTTCAATCGGCTTTGGTTGGTGGTATTGGTAAGCAGAGATGTTGTAGGGTTTTGCTTCGTTAGTAGGGATACTTGAGAGATCGATCGAGTAGTTATACCAATTCCCTTTTTATTTGCTACAGATGGGGGGTCAGGGGTCAGAGGTCAGGGGTCAGAGGTCGGAGGTCAATTAGGATAATAACTAAAGACTCTCAAAGCATAGTTGATGTTATCTGTAGCTTGATTTTTCAGAATTGGTATAATTCTTAGAGAAATAGTATTGGTTGGTGGGACTTCGAGGCAAGGGAGACCGGAGCAGGGAGACCGGAGCAGGTCTCCAGGCAAGAGGGCAGGGGTTTTATATTAATAGTTTACTAATACCTGATTAATTTATTAGGATCTAATTCAAGATTAACTTTGGCAGCTTTGTGTCGATCTCTCTTGGGAGGATTTTTGGTTTGCGTTTGATTTGAACTAGAATTTTTAATGGCATAATGATTGCTTTTCCCTTTTAATAAAGGAGTTCCAATCCTTTTAATTCAATGAATTTGAAATTTCTTTATCTGTTTTCATTACTGAGTTTCTTTTGTTTGAGTGCAAGGGCAGAAGGAAAATTAATTTCTAATAGTAGGATGAGTTTTCAAACTGATATTATTGCTGTAGTTAGAGAAACAAAAAAATATAATACTAAAAGTAAGGATACTAAAAGTAATAATCTCTTCGATAATTATAGAGATTTTAATTTAGATCGAGTTAAAAGTAACAAACAAGCTCTTGTGATATTAAACAAAGCAGTTGCTAATGTGAATAAAATTAATCGAGCTGATAAACAAGTTGAAGCTCTAAGTGTAATTGCTACTACCTACTCTCAAATACCGAATCAAAAATCTTCACAAATTTTAATAGAAAAAGCATTTTCTATTGTTCGAGAAATTGAAGATCCTTATTATCAGGGTAGAGCATTAATAGAGATTATTAAAAGATTAGATAAATTATCTAATCCTCAACAATCCGAATTATTTTTAGATCGGGGATTATCTCTTGCGGCTAGCATTAAAAACCAGCGAAAAAGGGAGAGAGCTTTACTTATAATTGCTTCGAAATATATAAACATTGATAATCCATCTCGCTCTAAATTACTCATAGAAAAAGCTTTATCAATCGTTGAAAAATTTGAGCTTGATGATTCTATTTATTCACACGATCTAGTTTTAGTGGAAGCGGCTTTAAAAACTAGTGAAATCGAGAATCGAAATGATTCTAGTCAATTACTTAAAATGAATCTCGAAATAGCCGAAAAAATGCAATTAAATAGCTATCCAGCAGTAGGATTAGATTTACAACTTCAAGCTTTAGTTGGAATTGCTTCAGCTTATACTAAAATATCGCAGCAAAATCGGTCTGCCGAATTACTAGGTAGAGCTTTATTTCTAAGTGAAGAAATTGAAAATATTGGAGAAAATTGGCTAAATCTCTTTTCATTTAGAAAATTAATTTTTGAAATCAAAAAACTTAATGATTTAAAGGAAGCTGATAAATTACTTTCGATTGCATCTAAAATTATTGATAACATTGAAACTCCAGATTTGAAAATAGAAATGTTGACAGAAGTTGCTTCTGCATATAACTATTTTTCTGATTTAGAACAGACTCAAAAATTATTGAAAAGAGCTATTAAAACTCTCGATCTAATCAATTTTCCTGCAAGTAAAATTGATTCAATTTTAATAATTACAGGTAGTTATAGTAAAAATTTGCCTCTTGAAAAAGAATCACATTTAATTAATCGGTTACTTATTAATGCTGAAGAAAATAGCAAAAATATTACTGATTTGCAAAAAAAAGCAGAAGCATTAATTAAAATTGCTTCTCAATATCTTTCTATTTCCAATTTAAATGATGCTGAAAGATTGCTTCAAAAAGCATTAATAGCTACTAAAAAAATTAATTATTCAAGGCATGAATCACAATTGTTAGAAAAAATAGCTTCAACTTATAGTCAATTTCCCGATTTCAATTCTGAAGAAAAGCTTAAAGAAACTCTAACTATTGTTAAACAAATAGAAGAAAGTTCTGAAAGAGTTGATACTTTTAAGAAAATTATTTCTCAAGTTAAGCAAGTTTATAATCCCAGGGAATTTATGATAATATTGGAAAGCATTGTTGCTACACTAAATGAAATTGATTCTTCTTACTTTAACGATTATGATTTTGTGAATAGAGTCGAAACTTTAAGTTTGATAGCTTTGGCATTTGAAGAAAATTCTCGTTTTCAGAGTTCAGACAATGTACTAGAAAAAGCGATTTTAAATCTCGAACAAATTCAAAATCCTTTATTTAAAAGTAGAGCCTTACGAAAAATTACTTCAACAATAAGTGATTTTTCTCAAATAGAGAGTTCATTGTTTTGGATCGAGCGAACTTTAGCTAGTGCTGAAAATATTAATCATCATTTTCATAAAATTTTAGCACTATGCGCGATTGCTGAAGTTTATATTAAAATTGATAGTATTGACTATTAACGATTAAAGGTGGGAGTTAAAATCTTGAATATGCACCCAGCATTTCTAGGCTGAGGGCAGGTGGCAGTTGAAATCTAAAAAAAGCACCCAGCAGTTTTTAGGCAGGGGAGCAGGTGGCAGGGGGAATTTCAATTGAGGAGCGATCGGAAATAGAACTCGTCGATCGCCCCTTCCCTTTTAAGTTGGTAAAGGTTATAGTCCAACTATAATAGTAACCAAAAAATAGAAATGAGCCGTGAGATAGAGAGATTAGAAATAAGAATAGGTTTTATCAGGCAACAGATCGATCGCATTCATGCCGAAGGCATAATAGCACCTGCCCGAACATGGATACAGAAGTATTATGTCAAGAAATCGAACGGGAAAAAATACTGGTACTATCGCCTACTCGAAGCCTGCGGTCGTAGGTCAAAGACTGGCAGCATCCAGGGCAAGGTAAAGCTATATCTGGGAAATAAGCATTCTTCTAAATACAAAACTTATAAAGAAGCGATTCGCCGCAGAAATGAACTAAAGTGGTTAGAAAAAAGATACAAAGAACTATTAGCCTTATTCGAGAAAGCCGTCAGCCAGCTAGTTGGTAAAGGTATTTACAGTGATTGGTCATCAGCGATCGGTAAGCAGTTCGATCGCAATAAAGATCGCTCTTCAACTGAAAGAGATCGCCCAAATCAAGAAGTAAAAAACTTAACTCGTATAAAAGAAGAGTTCAATTTAGCAATAGCAGCAGCAGAAAAACTAGAAAATGCTGAGGAAATACTTTGGCATTGGTTGGAAACGATAGGCTTGCGGCTGGGAATAGCGATCGATCAAAAGAAAAGGTTTTGCAGTAGCTAGAAAAGTAGAAAACCAGAAAAGTGAAAACAGGTTTTCTAGCTCGAATGAGATCGATCGGCTTTGAGGTATTAAAATTAGTAAGTTTTGATAGGTAAGTTTAGAGAAATGAGCGCAGGAATTTATCGATCGGGACAATAACTTAGATCGGCAGAATTTTCGATATATAAATTCACTAAAAAAAGATTAGAACTATTCTGTTGATTTGTTTTTAACATAGAATCTAAGCTGTTGTTGAAAGACATATATGCTGCCATGTCTTTACCATGCTTTTTCTTGAGATTACAATATTTTAAGGCTAATTTTTTAGCTTGTTTGTATCTAATCTTACTAGAAAAATATTCTTTAACTTTAGGGTCATGGCTTGTCAATACCCAATTATTTAATATTTTTTCAAATTTTTTGTCTTCTGAAGATTCAAATTCAGAACATCCAAAGCAAATAAATGCAATTGATATTAAGGTTATTTTTTTTAGCATTAGATTTATTTCTGTTTATTATTTGTGGACAAAACTGTTACATTTTTGTAAAAACTATAAAAATCAATACCTTATAAAACTTTGATAAGCTATAATTTAACTAGTTTAGATCTACAAAAGTTATTTTTACTATTCTTTAAAAGCCTTAAATATAGTCCTGATTATCCTAGAAATGAAATTAGATTCTTTACAGTCAGTGCTTTGTCGACAGACTTGGCAAGATGACCTAAAATGGTTGTCAAAATCGTAGTAGCTCATTATCTTATTATTTTGATAGTAAAGTAATGGGAAGGATTAAAATTTTTATAAAATAGATTTACTAGTAATAATTTTCCTATAATAAACAGTTAAAAAAGTCATGTGAATTCAGAATAAATAATGGGTTTCAACGTTCATAAGAAGAATAGATAAGATTTCTTTCTGCATAACTTTTCCTAAGATAAAAAAAATATTATTGTTGTTCGATTTTTTAATAGTAATAAATACTTAAATGGGTTGGGTAATGTAACAATGAATAATAAATTTAATTTTTTGAGATTTTTGT
>CAYWIH010000196.1:0-5946 GCA_964458305.1 uncultured bacterium
AGAATTATAGTCGCGGGAGCTTAGCGCAACCATAGGATCATCGATCCTAATATCACTACATAGGAATCACCACTTATTCTTCAATGTATAAATTTTCTTTATGAATTAGCTCTGAGACATTTTTTTAAATTCAACTCTTGTAAAGAATACACTTACAAGGACTACGATAATATCTACTATTAATAAACTTAAATAAATTCCAGTAATACCAAATATTTTTTGACAAAAGTAGAGTATAGGAATTAATAATAATATTTGCCTTGAAATTAAAAAAAACGCTGGTAAAATACCATTCCCTATAGCTTGAAATAGTTTGATATTGCAAAATGCAAAGGGGAAAATCGGAATTAAAAAAATAATAATTTTAAAACGTAGTATATCTTGTTCGGTAAGACTAAATGAAGGCAAAAAGAATCCTACAAAAGTCTGCGAGTATAATTGCATATATAACCATATAAACATAAGAACAAATCCCCCTGAAACTGAGAATAAAATTAAGGATTTTTTTACTCGACTATAGTTACGAGCACCATAATTTATACCAGCAACTGGTGCAAATCCAATTGCAAATGCAGATGCAATGTTAGTAGTTAATATAAAAATTCTTAGGCTAGCTGCCATTAAAATAAGATCTCTATCAGTTCCATTTAAAGCTACCGTTTTATATATTAAACTATGCTGAAATAAAGCAAGTATGTTAAAAAGCAAACCCGGGATTCCGATTAAAACAATCTTCTTAATAAGTTGTGATGACCAATTATCTCCCTTCAACAAAAAACTTAAACTTATGTTAAATCTTTGAGTCTTGACAACATATCTAAAATTTAAGAAGCTAAATACTAACATAGAAATTAGAGTAGCATAAGCTATTCCAGTTATTTCTAAATTAAGAACCTTTACAAAGAATATATTTCCAATAATATTGGTAAATACAGCAATGGCAATATAAAATGTAGCTAGACGAATTTTTCCTTCAGAATGAATAAGCATATTGCCAGCCATCCCAGAAATTAAGAATATCGATCCTAAAAAAATCACTTTTAGATAAGAGCTTGCTTGTTGAAAAATTTCATTTGTACCTCCAATAAGAATGATTAAACGATCGCTAAATATGTATCCTATAAATGTGCATATAACAGAGGTTACTAGAGTTAATAAAAATAAGTTATTTAAAACTTTTCTTTTAGTAATATTATCTCTTGCACCTATTGCACGACTAAAGATTGAAGCCGAACCTCCTCCGATTAACTTTGCTAATCCGCTAATTATAAAAGTAATAGGATAAGTCATTGATATAGCCGCAAAAGCCGATCCTCCCAGAAACTGACCAGCAAATATAGCATCTATAAAATTTTGGATTCCGAACAATAACGTAGACAAAACAGCTGGTAAAGTTAAATGGAACATTAATTGGAACAGATTACTCTCTAGTATTTTTTCAGTTTTTTGTGTCATTATTCAGTTCCTATAAAGATTATAGAATTAGTTTACTTTGAATACCTGAATTATCAAATAAAGTATCAATAGACTATTTACTTTTAGAATCAGCTATATTCAAGTTATTTTTAATATGTTGAGATAATTGGGTCGATTGTATTATTTGATAGTGATTACCTGGAACAATAACAGTTCTTACTTTAGCAATTTTGTCCCAACCAAGAGCAAAAGGCTTTTTCTGGTTTTCCCTAGCTCGGAAAAGGTTAATAATGCCAGAATATTGTTTAGGTTTATATTGGGAATATGCTCTTAAATTAGATTGATAAACTTGCCATAATTGCTCGATTTGTTCGGGGGGTAATATTTTTAATTGTTCGAATCGCTCCAACAGGTATTTTAATTGTTGTTGAGGTGGTATTGCTTGAATTTCTCCTAGGGATATACCCACATCTAGATCTAATCTTCTGCTTAAATCTTCGGTTATTTCAAGTAAAAATTCACTTTGATGTCTTGATGCTGAAAAGTCGAGGGTGCTGGGAGCGTGACTATCTATCAAACTCAGATTGGCTATTTTTTCGCCGCGATCGCTCAATTGTCTGGCTATTTCAAAGGCAATTACTCCACCTAAAGACCATCCTGCTAAGTGATACGGCCCTGTTTGTTGTATAGTTTCGATCGCTTCGATATATTGGGAAGCCATCTCTTCAATTGTGCTGAGAGGTTGACAATCTTCGTCTAAACCAACCGATTGCAAGCCATACACGGGATATTCTTCTAAATGAGATGCTAAATCTCTGTAGCAGAAAACATTACCCTCAATGGGATGGATGCAGAATAATGGCGATCGATTCCCCGTAGTTTTAATCGGGACTAATACCGAGTTAGATCGAATTGGATCTGATTCGATTGATTTGGCTAGTTGTGCGATGGTCGGGTTTTGAAACAGGCTAGCTAAAGGGATTTTTTTGCGATATTTTTGCTCGATTTGAGCAATTAAACGCACCGCTAACAATGAATGACCTCCGAGATCGAAGAAGCTATCTTTAACGCCAATTTTCTCTAGATTGAGAGTTTCCGACCAAATTTGAGTCAGTTGTTTTTCGAGATCGTTGCGAGGTGCAATATATTCTTTATGGTTAGTCGATTGGCGATCGGGTTTGGGTAATGCTGAGCGATCGATTTTTCCGTTGGGAGTCAGAGGAAATGCTTCTAAAACCACAAACGCAGATGGAATTGCATATTCGGGTAATCTTAGTTTGAGGAAATTTCTGATATCTTGTTGTTTGTCTTTTGCTGTTCCTTCTAAAACTAAATAAGCGATCGGTCTTTCATCTCTAACTGTTACTATTGCTTGTTGTATATCGGGATGACTATTCAAAATAGATTCAATTTCCCCTAACTCGACGCGCATTCCGCGAATTTTTACTTGATTGTCACTACGACCTAGAAATTCAATGTTTCCATCGGGTAAATATCTAGCTAAGTCACCTGTCTTATACAGTCTCCCCCAAGGAGTATGGATAAATCTTTCTTTAGTTAAGTCGGGTTGATTGAGATAACCTCTAGCAAGTTGAATTCCACCTATATACATTTGTCCAGTAATTCCGATCGCGACTGGTTGAAGCCGATCGTCTAATATATAGATCCGCGTGTTGCTCAATGGTTTCCCGATCGGTACTAATTGTTGTTCATTTAAGTTATTCTCTTCTGTAGCTTCAAAATAACAACTGTCGATCGTTGCTTCGCTGACACCGTAAGAGTTAATGACGCGAGTATCTTTACCGCACAAGTTTTTCAATTCCTGATATTCTTTGATGTACCAACTATCCGATCCGACAGCTAGTATTTTCATAAAACTCAGATCTTGCTTAGTTTGTCTGAGATATATCATAAGATTACGCGCTACAGCAGGTACGAATTCGGCGCAATCAATTTTTTCTTCTACCATTAGCTTGTATAGCTTCTGGGAGTCTAAAAGATATTCTTTTTGGCAGAGTACCAATTTAACACCAGAACACAGTGCCCGAACTAAGTCTCCAGTAAAGACATCGAAAGAGAAACTAGCCATTTGTAAGTGAGTTTTGACGTTGTTTCTGAGTTTGTATGCTGTTTCCCATGCTAAGTAAGCATTGACCAAGCTCTTATGAGCGATCGCTACTCCTTTTGGTTTACCTGTAGATCCAGATGTGTAAATTACATAGGCTAGATTATCTCCTGTAATTCTATTGTCGGGATTTTCTCGACTTTGTTGGGCGAGGATCTCTGTTTTCTCTTCTATATATATAGTTTTGAGGTCAACTCTTGAAGATAATAAGGATCTTTTTGTCAGTAAGAGAGAGACATCAGCATCTTCGAGCATATAAGTCAATCTTTCTGCTGGATAGTTGGGATCTAATGGTAAATATGTACTGCCAGCTTTGAGAATGGCTAATATTGCTATGACTGTATCTAAGGATTTTTCTAAACAAACTCCGATCGTACTTTCTTTTTCGTTAACTGCGAGGGACTGAAGATAGTGCGCTAATTGATTGGCTTTAGCGTTTAATTCGTAATAAGTCAAACTGTTACCCTCGCAAAATACTGCGGTATTGTGAGGGGTTTTGCTAACTTGTTCGGTAAATAGTTTGTCAATAGTTGAATGGGTCGATTTAACTGTTTGGCTTTGATTGAAATTAACTAATACTTTTTCTTTTTCTGCTGGGGAGAGTATATTTATTCGATCGATTAGTTGCTGTTTATTTTCTAGGAATGAATCTAAGACTTGTAGAAAGTGTTGAATTGCTAAATTTTGTAACTGGCGATCGAAGATTTCGCAATTAAAATCGAAATCGATAATGTAGTTTCCAGAACAATTAAAGTCTCTTACCTGAATACTGAGGTTTTCTTTTCCATGTCCTAGATGAATCCAATCATGTTGGATTTCTGCATAGTGAGTATCGAAGAAGTTGGGATGAGAATATCCTTCGACGTGATAGTTAAAGGTAATGTCGTAGATATTTGTTTGCAGTCGAGAGTCGGTAATTACATATTGACCGTGACGCAAGGCTTCAAAAGTGCTTTTACCAATGCGAGCGACTAGAGAAGATATAGTATCCTTATCCTCGATATCTATTATTAAGGGAACTGCTTGCATAAAAGCACCGATCGTCTTTTTAAAGCTTTTCAAACGTCGATTCCGTAAAGGTATGCCGATCGATAGTTTGCGGACATTGCTAATTTTATAAAGATATACCGCAAATATCGCAAGAAATATATTGAATATATTTGGGTCTTTTTCTTGAGCTAATTCTTTAATTTGCTGACTTTTTTCAATCCCTAATTCATGAGATATTCTTTTAACTTCTGTAGTTAGTGTTTTGCTGGGACGACCGTAAAAAGAAATTGACTCTAAGGGATCGGCTAATTTATCTTCCCAATAAGATTTTGATTTGATATATCTTGGCGAGTTTCTAAAAGAACGTTCGTAATCTAAATATTGTTTGAATTGGGGTAATTTAAATTCAGTTTCATTCTCCCTATTTACATAAGCAGTATATAGTTTAGTGGTGTATTCGTAGATTAAAGCTAAGGAGAATCCATCCAAAGTAATTTGACTCAAACATAAATGCCAAATATATTTATCTGCTGCTATTTTAAGTAAAACACAATCAAATAAACGCTTTTCTGGATCGAGAGGAATAGAGGCGCGATCGCGAGACCATTCTATTGCTTTTTCGTGAGGATTTGCTGCTGCAGAAAAGTCAATACACTCTACTAAATAAGGAAACTCTTCGATGACTTTTTGTTGTGGGATACTGTTATTTGCTGTAATTATTGTCCTTAAAGCATCGCTAGCATCGATAACTGTTTGAAAAGCTTTTTGAAAATATTCCAGGTCGATCGCATTAGTAATGTTGGAGACAAATAAATTATTGTATATCGGTTTTTTTGGATTTAATTGCTGTCCCAACCACATTAAAAGCTGATATGAAGTCAGGTTAGAAAGTTGGTAAATTGTCTCTGTTTGTGAGGAAGTTGAGAGCAACTTCGATGACAAACCACTTTCTAATAAAATTTCTCTTAGGTTTTGTTGTGGATTTTTAACGATATTTTTTAACAACTTCTCGAAATTAGCCAAAATTTCGATGATAGTTTCTCGATTGAATAAATCGGTGTTATATTCCAGATTTAAAGTTAATTTATCTTGCTTTTCTAAAACAGCAAAACTCAAATCTGTTTTGGAAGTTTTGCTAGGTATTTCTAGTAAAGAAACATTCAAGTTACTATCTCTTAAAGTAATTGCTGGCATCTTTTGGAAAGCAAAAGCCACTTGTACTAGAGGTGGTAAACTTAAATCTCTCTCTAAATCTAATTGAGAGATTAATTGCTCGAAAGGTAAATCTTGATGGTTATATGCTTCTAAACAAGTCTGTTTCACTCTTTCTAAAACATCTGAAAAGCTGGGATTGCCGCCCAGATGCGATCGCAGGACTAATACATTAACAAAAAAGCCGATTAAAGGTTCTATTT
>CAYWIH010000197.1:0-5873 GCA_964458305.1 uncultured bacterium
TTGGTGTTTAAGTTAATGTTTCCGCCATCCCCACCTCGCGCATTAGTCTCGATCGTACTGTTTCCCGATACCTTGATGCGATCGCTATCTATATTAATATTTCCCGCATTTGCATCAGTAGTAATTCCAAAAGATGAAGCTTCAATCATACTATTCTTTTCAAGAGAAATAATTAAAGCAGAAGGATTAGAATATCCAGTGATTTGAATCGATCCTCCTGATTTTGATATAGAAGATGTTGAAACCTTACTATTTTCAAGGAAAAAATTATCTACATTAAAAAGAATAGTTCCAGCATTTCCGGTAGGAGAATCTGGTAAGTTTAGAGCTGAACGTAATTGAGAAGAAGCAGGCTCAACAGACAGGTTAATGCTACTATTATTTAATAATATTTCTGATGCTGAAATAGTTAGGTTTCCAGAATCACCATTTGCAAAAACCGCTCCTCTAATTTGACCGTTATTTTGAACACCCAAGCTGGAAACTTCAATGGTCAAATCGCCTGCTTTTGTATTACCAAAAGAACTAGAATCTAATAAACTAAACTCCGTAATAGTAACAGGATTATCAAGAGGAGTTATAAAATCAATAGTTTGAGATTCTGAACCTATTATATTTAAATTCTCTCCTCTAATACTAACATTTCCTCCCATTCCCCTGAAAGCAGCACTTTTATTAACAAATCTGGCTTCTCTAGTAGAAAAAACAGTAGAACCTATTCTTCCACCATTACTAATATTTATATTTTTAGCGAATATATCTACATCTCCACCATTTCCAAATCCTAAAGTAATAGATCTTATTCCAGTATCTGCATTTTTTACTTCAAGACTTTCAGCAGCATTTATTTTAATATTTCCTCCTCTACCAATATTGAATGCTGTTGTAAAAATATCTCCTCCGTTTAAAACCTTAAGGTTTTTAGTTTGTATTTCTAAATTGCCACCTTTTGCATTTCCATAAGCTGCCATATTAATAATTGAAGAATTTCCATTTATAATCATTTGAGGAGCTGTTATAGTAATATCACTACCTAATCCGTTCTCAACTGATTCACTTCTGACATTTGCTCCTGATAAAAAAGTCGAATCAAAATTAGTCATTTCTAGTAAATTAGAGGCTTCTAAAATAATTTGTCCACTGCTTTGAGGATTTTTATTTTGAAGCAAAATAAAAGAATCTGTATTCAAGTAAATATTTTTACCTTTTAATTTAATAAATCCAGAAATTGGAAAATTAAATTCAGTTTCAAAAAAACTAGCGTCTACTAAAGATCCATTTGATAAAGAAATATCCCCAAAAATCGAGATGTTTTCATAATTAATATTCCAATTATGATTGGATATAGGAGCAAAACTAACAGTTCCTTTTTGTACACTTGCTATTTCAATTTTTCCACCTTCTGCTGTCAAAATACTTCCTTCCATTACAATCCCATTTCCAAGTAAAGTAATAGAATTCTGCTGGGTTTTGAAAGAATTAACGTTAAGTCCAACCTCTGGAGTTCTACCTACAGTCGCACTCCCAGGCAACACTCTTAAAGTATTTCCCTCTCCTTTTAAATTAATTCCACCACTATTTTTAGTAAAGTTTAAAGTAAATCCAAAATTATCTGGAAAATTTTGAACAAAATTGGGAATATTTTGAGGATTTGTTGCACTAAACTGAAATTGATTGTCAAAGCTAATGTTATCAGAAGTTAATCCATAAAAAGAACCATCTATTTCTAGCTTTGCTTGTTTTCCAAAAAAAATTCCGTTAGGATTTATTAAAAATAAATTAGCATTTCCTGTAACCCTTAATGTTCCATAAATATCAGATACGTTTTTACCAGTTACTCTAGTAAATATATTATTAATTTTAGGTGCATTAAAAATAATAGTTTGACCGTTATTTATATTGAATTCCTGAAAGCTGTGAAAAAGTTGATTTCCTCTAATTGCTCCTCCTGTAATTTCTTTTGTTGAATTATTTATGTCATTTACGATTGAATTCTCTTTTCCTAGTGACCGATCTGGAATTAACTGAGCATTTGTTGATACCGATCCTAAAAATAATCCAAATAATATTATTGTTGAAAAACCAATTATTCTCTTTTCTCTGTAATTCATTGTTTATGATAAAGAAGTATATTTGAAAAAATTGAATGACTACAAGCATTCTATTAGCTAAATAAATTTTACTTACAACTTGACATAAAATCAAAAAAAATAGAAAATTTTAAAAAGAAAAAAAATAAAATGAAAAAAATGATTATAAGATCTTTGTGGAGAGCTGTAAATATCAAAGAAAATCAATCTCCTTATAATACGATGCACTTAAAAGTGCTATATCCAGGTAAACTCACTCAAAGCGATCGAGAAAAAAATACTGGAAAAATAGAATTCGATCGATCCTTAGCTCCACTACCTGTAGTGATTCTTTTTGGTGGAGTAAATTGTAGCCAAGAAATATATCACTGGTTAGCTTTTTATTTAGCTTCACAAAATTTAATTACAGTAACATTTAATTTAGTAGTTGGAAATCCTTCAGTTTTTACTGGATTAACACCAGGTATCGATGTAGAAGCATTAAAGTCAAACAAATATGGAAGTGTCCCCACTAATACGTCTTTATCCTATATTTTGGAAGAACTAAAAAAATTAAACTCAGAGGGACTCTTAAAAGATGGAATAGATTTAAATAAAGTAGTTGTAGGAGGACATTCAGCAGGAGGTAGATCTGCTTTAGAAAGTGCTAATCCTAATTGGTTTTCAGAAATTTCTGCAAGCTTTGGATATGGAATCCACTCTGCTGGAGCTTTACAGGGCGGTCATGAAACCGGAACTATATTACCATTACCATCTTTTGTTCCTACTTTAATAATGGGTGGAACTAAAGATGGCATAATAGCTCAAAGCAGTCAAAGATATGGTCTAAAACAATGGGAAACTCCTGCTACACCAGTAATAAGAACTTTCAATGAAGCTATTTCGTCAACTAGGAACGATGCGTACTTAGTAATTTTAGAAGGTGCTAACCACCTATCCATTGGAGATCGTATTGATTCTACGACCGGAAGAAGTTTTCTAGATTTTGCTCCCACTTACCCACAAGAACAGTATCGTAAATTGATAAGCGAAATTTTAATTAATTTCATCAATGCTTATATTCGTGAAAGTCAAGAAGCCCTAGAAAAACTAAATTCACTTCTAGATACTAATAATCCGCTAGTAGCAAAAGTAGATCGTAAATAATAAACAATCTCTAAATAGTTAAAATCAATTACTAAAAAGAAAACTTCAGTGAAAATAGAAACAAGCAACAATAAAGCTGTAAGATTCAAGATGCAACTATTCATCACGAGTATTTATTCTTAGTTTTAAAGAAATAAGTTGGCATGGTACAGCCGACTCCAATAATGGGTGAAAATCGACGGTCTATTGGTCTACCTCAATTCCATGTGAGGTCTGGGTTTTCATTAATATCTGCCCCACCTCGACTGTTACCCTCAACTGAACCATGCCAATAAGTTGTTTTCGAACATCCCAGAATAAATTTAGAAGCGAAGGAAAACGAAGACTTTATGTATTAAAATATTATGCCGGAATGACTTTTTCAGTACTGTCAAGGAAAATAATGTGCATCAATCTACGCTCTTGTTCGTAGACGTGCCAAGGTGTTCCACTATGGATAATTTCTCTATTATTCCAAACTACAAAATCTCCAACTTTCCACTTAAAATTAAATATATATTTTGGTTGAGTGACTGGTTTTAATAAAGATTCAATCAGTTGTTGTGAAGGTTCTGGTTGCATTCCTTCAATATTAAGTGCAGAATGAGTACTAATAAAAAGTGCATTTTTTCCTTTCTGTGTTTTGATAACCAATGGATGAACTCTGCCAAAATTGGGCGGATCGAAAAGTTTTAAACTAGATTCGAGATCGTCAATTCTCCGTGTGCCTGAGTCGGAAACTTTAAAATTACGAGCTGGACAATAGTTTACCTTCATTGATATAATTTGCTCCTGAAGATCTTTTGGTAAAATTTCAAAGGCCTCGATCGCACTGACAAATAAAGTTTCTCCTCCTATTTGAGGTACTATTTCGGCATACATCGAAGAAACAACTGGAGGAGTATCAGAAATACTGTTAAAATCAGTATGCCAAACACGAGCATACTTAAATTGCTGTGCAGCAGGTAAATTTATTTTATGTCCATAATAATCGAACTCACCATAACCGTGTAACGAAAATAATGGATGAACCCCAGGTAATTTTCGATAAAACGGAGCAACATTTTTTCCTTCTGAAACAGCTTCTTTATCATGAGGAAATCGTGTAAGAAAGTCAAGCTCCATTTGAGGAGTTAACTTTTGATTTCTAAAGACAAGTAAAGAATGTTCATCAAAACCTTTTAAAATAGTTTCCCAATCTTTTGAAGATAAAGGTTGAGATAAATCAATTCCTTCAACTTCTACTCCAAATGAAAGTTTTTGGCTAAAATCGTTGCAAATCGGTTTAAACGAAACTAATGTTTTTTGCATATTTCTTATGTTTTTTTTTTGCTATTTATATACTTTAATATATTTTAAAAGAAAAAAAATCTATTTTTTAAAAATTTTCCCCTTAAAGGATAGATTTTAAGGGGAATTTTAAAATCTTGTAAGTAATTAAAGTAGAACAAAAATATTATGATTGCATTTTTAAAATTGATAGTTATATTATGTATTTAATGATAATAAGAGAACTCAAGTCTTATTATGAAAATTAATTAATTTTACAAACATTAAGAGGAAAAATTGTCATGCCAGTTATTAATATTAATAGAAAAGAAATGAGCTATATAGATAAAGGAAAAGGATTTCCAATTATATTAGGACATAGCTTTTTGTGGAATAAAGAAATGTGGAATCCTACGATTGAAGAATTATCAAAGAAATATCGTTGTATAGCTCCAGATTTATGGGGTCATGGTCAATCACAGAAAATAGAAGATAGTATTTATTCAATAGAAAAAATTACTGAAGATTTAGTAGCTTTTGTCGATAATCTTGGTATAAAAAAAATCGTAATTATTGGTTTATCGGTAGGAGGAATGTGGGGAACAGATTTGGCGATTAAATACCCTGATTATTTAATGGGATTGGTTTTGATGAATACTTATGTTGGTTCAGAACCCGAATCAACGAAAAATAAATATTTTCAAATGATCGAGCTAATAGAAAAAAATGGTGAAATTAACCAAGATTTAATGGAGCAAATAATCCCCTTATTTTTTTCTAAATCAACTTTAATTTCTAATCCAAAATTAATAAATAAAATGAAAGAACAACTGAGTTCTTACAAAAATCAACAACTAAAAACAATTCTAGCGATAGGACGTGGCATTTTTTCACGTAAATCGTTACTAAATAACTTATCTTCTATTTCTATACCAACATTAATAATTACTGGAGAACAAGATTTATCTCGAGTCCCCGCAGAATCTATAGAAATGGCTAAATTTCTAAAAAATGTTCAACTAGAAATAATTAATGATGTCGGTCATATTAGCAATTTAGAAAAACCAGACACCATTAATAATTTATTAATAAATTATCTCGATCGACTAAAACTTGATAATTTGTAATATTACTCCGATCTAAGAATTGAAGTAAAAAATACTAGAAAAGTATTTGTCAAATAAGTTTAAAGTAGTTCTAAAAACTCATCGACCACAACTCCAGGATTGTTATAACACTCGTTAGCGACAAAACGAATAGTTTTTATGCCTTGACGGTGGAAGAGTCGATCGCGTTTATAGTCTTCGGCTCGGCTTTCGTTATGCTGCGCGCCATCTACTTCGAGGATAGCAACGCCTTCAGAATGCACTACCAAAAAATCTGCTTCTT
>CAYWIH010000198.1:0-5850 GCA_964458305.1 uncultured bacterium
CCCCTACCTAGACCGACGACCTCTGACTCCTGACTTCTGACTCCCTACCTAGACCGACGACCCCCTACCTAGACCTCCTACCTAGACCGACTGACTTCTGACTTCTTTAATTTCCCCCCTGCCCTTGCTAAGCTATAGAGAGGTTAACCTAAAAATATAGATAAAATAGAAATTATGATTCTGCCAGGTGCAACAGTTCGCGTAATTAACCCCGACGATACTTTTTACCGCTTTCAAGGATTAGTTCAACGAGTTAGCGATGGAAAAGCCGCAGTTTTATTTGAAGGGGGTAATTGGGATAAGATAATCACTTTCTTTCTTTCAGAATTAGAACCCGTTGACTTGAGCAAAGGTAAAAAGAAATAAGCTTACTTGAGTTTAGAAATCATCTTCCCGCGTCGAACTAAGTTTTTGGTGCGGGTTTTTGCTTGGCTAAAATAAAATAAAGATACGAGGATAGAACTGATGGCAGCTCAATTTAAGCACGTCATGCTGATGGTTAAGGATATTCCTGCCACAGTTAAATTTTACAGCGAAGGACTGGGATTAAAAGTTAAAATGTCCAGCCCGGGATGGGCAGAGTTGGATGCTGACGGTACGACGATCGCCATGCACGCAGCTAACGAAGACGGTCAAGCAGGAGCTTCGCCTATTTTAAGCTTTCACGTCGAAGATGTCTACGCTACTATTGCCAAACTTGAAGAATTAGGCGCGAAACTTGAAGGAAGAGTTAGAGAACCTTCTTTTGGTAAAGTAGCGGCTATGCGTACTCCTGACGGAACTATTCTCAGTTTGTTGCAACCTGCTGCTGTCGAAGCTGTTTCTAGTTAAAGAGAAAATTTAATAATGCTTTACAAATGACCTAGATATTTTCTAGGTTTTTTTAGGTATTAGGGCTTATTTTCCTGAGAAAGATTTATTAAGTTTATTTTTTTTTGAAAATTTGTGTAAAGTAATTTTTTCTATCTTTAAAATAGTCGATCGAGATAGTTTGTTAGCAAAAAAACAGTACTATGTTTAGATTGTTACCTTAAATACTTTCTTAATATTTGAGCGATCGTCGATTAAAAACCTTTATTTAAACAGTATCGAAATCGACAAAACATCCAAAATAGATCGAGTATTAGATTAAGCAGTTATAGAGTAGCAAAACACTGAAGACAAGCAGTGTAATTTCCATCGTACAAGTTTGACGCTCTGTAAAAAATATCTTGAAATTAGAACGCTACACAAAACACACATCTTCTTTGACACTCCGTCAATTAAAAAGCCTTGTTTAAAGAGTATCGAAATCGACAAAACATTTTAGCTAGCTCGAATATATTGAAGTAGAAATGAGGAGGAAATATGGAAAGTATCCAGTGGTTAAACGACCATAATTTACCTTATCCCGATACGATTCATCCGATTGTGGTTCATTTTGTAATTGCAATGGTATTGTTTGCATTTATTTGCGATGCGATCGGATATTTTAGCCGCAATTCTTTATTATTTGAAGTAAGTTGGTGGAATATGTGCGTCGCTACTGTATCGATTTTTGTAGCGGTGATTTTCGGTCAATTTGAAGCAGGATTGGCACAACCATATGAAGTAGCAGAGCCGGTATTAAATTTACATACTTTAATAGGTTGGTCGCTTTCAGGTATAATCGCAGCAATTACGGCTTGGCGTTACGTAATCAGGTCAAAAAATAGCGAAAAATTGCCTATGCCTTATTTAGGAATGTCTGTAGTTTTAGTCGCTATAGTTGGATTGCAAGTTTATTTGGGAGATGTTTTAGTCTGGGTTTACGGACTGCATACTGTCCCAGTTGTCGAAGCAATTAAGGAGGGAATTTTACAATGAATCCCGATCTAATTAAAGAATTAAGTTTAGGAATAAATGGATTGCCCTATGCAATTCCGATTCACCCCAATTTAGTTCATCTCAGTTTAGGTTTGTTTATAATTGCGATCGCTTGCGATATTTTAGGGGTGTTTTTTCCTCTGGGAAAACCGATTTTTAAATTGCTAGCATTGCCCGCAGTTCCTAATAATTTCTTTGCAGTTGGTTGGTACAATATGCTGGCTGCAGCGATCGCCAGTTTTTTTACAGTGGCAGCAGGTTTTTATGAAATGATGCTGGCCGATCCCTTAACTGATATTAAAAGTGCCTGGGGATTAGAAGCAATGGAAACAATGCTTTGGCATGGTGTTGGCGGCGTTTTTCTCTTAGTTTTAATGGTCGGGATGACTGTTTGGAGAGGTTTGCAACGCTATTTTTGGCGCAAAGACAAACTTTTACAAGTGCAGTGGACTTATTTACTTGCGGGATTAGCAATTATGTTTATTATGTTCCTTCACGGCACTTTAGGAGCGCAATTAGCCGCAGAATTTGAAGTGCATAATACTGCTGGAAATTTATTGAGATTAGGTGAAAATCCCAATTTGTTATTAAAATGAAAATTCGCAATATTTCAATTATTTTAACCGCACTTGTTGTCAATACTCTTGTTTCTATTTACATCGGACAGTCTTCCTATAGCTGGCTTCCGGTACAAGCAGCAGCAGAGTCGCAACTTGTCGATAATTTATTTAGTTTTTTAGTTACTTTAGGTGCGTTTATCTTTTTTGGCGTAATTGGCACTTTAGTATATTCGATGATTTTTCATCGCGCTGCTGAATACGATCTCAGCGACGGGCCGGCGATCGAAGGTAATATAACCTTAGAAATAGTTTGGACGGTAATACCGATAATATTAGTATTCTGGATCGCGGGCTACAGCTATCAAATCTACGTTAAAATGGCGATTCGCGGCCCGATGGAACACGCACACAACCATAATATGGAGCAGGTGCAACTGGCTGACAATGTCGAAAAGATCGAAGTAATTTCTAAACAATGGGCTTGGGTATTTCGCTATCCCGATCGCAATGTTACTAGTACGGAATTACATTTACCGGTCGATCGGCGGGTGCATCTAGCTTTAACTTCTGAAGATGTGATTCACGGTTTTTATATTCCGGCTTTTCGAGTCAAACAAGATATCATTCCTAACCACAATATCCATTTTGAATTTACTCCGATCCGCGAAGGTAATTATCGCTTGAGCGACTCTCAATATAGCGGTACTTTTTTCGCCACTATGGATGCCAATGTAGTTGTTGAGTCGGCGGAAAATTATCAAAATTGGCTCGAAGATGCGGCACGGCTAAAACCAAGCCCAGCATACAATCAAGCGAGTTTTGAATACGAAAGAGAATTGCAACACCCCAATGCTTCTGGTTGGCAAACTATTCCCCCAGCATCTCCTCCGATAGTTAATTATCACAATTAAATCATAGTACGAGTAACAAGTAATGAAAACAGACGATTTTAGAAAAATACATATTGAAAGCGAACGACTTCAATACGATCGCGAAGAAAAACATCCAGGAAGAGACTGGAAAAGATATTTTAGCTTCAGTACGGATCATAAAGTTATTGGTATCCAATATTTAGTTACTGCTTTCTTTTTCTTTCTGGTTGGCGGTATTTTTGCGATGATAATTCGGGCTGAGTTAATTACTCCGGCTTCGGATCTGGTCGATCGCACGGTTTATAACGGAATGTTTACAATGCACGGCACGATCATGCTGTTTTTGTGGACTTTTCCCTCTTTAGTCGGTTTGGCTAATTATTTAGTCCCGATTATGATTGGGGCCGAAGATATGGCATTTCCTCGCCTCAATGCGGCGGCTTTTTGGTTAGTGCCAGTAGTAGCTCTGTTAACGATCGCTGGCTTTTTCGTTCCTGGGGGATCGGCTCAGGCTGGTTGGTGGTCTTATCCTCCGGTAAGTACCCAAAATCCGACTGGTTTTATAATTAACGGTCAATTTATGTGGATTTTGGCGATTTTCTTCTCCGGGATCTCTTCAATTATGGGGGCGGTTAATTTCGTTACGACTATTTTCCGCATGCGCGCTCCGGGAATGACTTTATTTAAAATGCCGATTTTTGTTTGGACGGTATTGAGTGCCCAAATCATCCAATTATTCGGATTACCTGCTTTAACTGCTGGGGCGGTAATGTTAATGTGCGATCTGACGGTAGGAACGACATTTTTCGATCCGGCTAATGGTGGGGATGCGGTTTTATTTCAGCATTTTTTCTGGTTTTATTCCCATCCTGCGGTTTATGTGATTATTTTGCCTATTTTCGGCATTTTTTCGGAGATATTTCCGGTATATTCCCGCAAGCCTTTATTCGGCTATCATGTGGTCGCAATTTCATCGATAATTATTGCTGCTGTTAGTGCTTTGGTATGGGTGCATCATATGTATGCTAGCGGCACTGCTGACTGGATGCGATTGGTATTTATGATTTCTACAATGTGCGTCTCAGTACCTACGGGAATTAAAGTATTTGCTTGGCTCGGGACTATTTGGCGCGGAAAATTACGTTTTAATACCGCAATGCTGTTTGCTTTGGGCGGCTTGGTAATGTTCGTATTCGCTGGTATTACCGGAATCATGCTTGCTGCCGTACCCGTAGACATTCACGTTAACAATACTTACTTTGTCGTCGGTCATTTCCATTACGTACTTTACGGTACGGTAACGATGGGTTTGTATGCAGCTATCTATCACTGGTTTCCGAAAATGACCGGAAGAATGTACAACGAAGGTTGGGGACAAATCCACTTCTGGCTGACTTTTTTAGGGACTAACCTCAACTTTTTCCCGATGCACTCGTTAGGTTTGCACGGAATGCTGCGCCGCGTTGCTTCTTACGCCCCAGAATATACCCTTTCCAATATTATTGCCAGTTTGGGAGCATTTTTACTCGGTATGTCGACTTTACCCTTCATTTTCAACATTATCATTTCCTGGATCGACGGCGAAAAAGCAGGTGATAATCCTTGGCGGGCGATCGGACTGGAATGGTTAGTTTCTTCTCCTCCTCCAGTAGAAAATTTTGAAGCTATTCCGATCGTTATTTCCGAACCTTACGGTTATGGTAAGTCCGAACCTTTAACCCTCGATCGACCCATTATCGAAGTAGAAACAGTCCCGGAAATATCCTTAGAAAAAACAGAAAATCCCGCAGAAATTAACAATAACTAATAACGATGAATCATAACGCGATCGCCCAAGAACAACAATTTCATCCCAATGTAGAAGAATTTTATCAGCATTCCTTACATAAAATCCACGACCATGAAGGTCATAGTATGTTTGGGTTTGTTGTCTTCTTGCTCTCAGAAAGTATCATTTTCCTGTCTTTTTTTGCTGGATATATTGTCTACAAACTTAATACTGTTGAGTGGCTACCTCCTGGTGTTTCTGGGTTGGAGGTCAAAGAACCGCTAATTAATACAGTAATTTTGATTTCTAGCAGTTTCGTGATTTATTTAGCAGAAAGAGAACTACACCGTCATAATTTAAAAGGATTTCGCATTTATTTATTCCTGACAATGTTAATGGGTAGTTACTTTCTTTTCGGACAAGCGATCGAATGGAATAGTCTGGAATTTGGCTTTACTAGCGGGGTATTTGGCGGGACTTTTTACTTACTTACTGGTTTCCACGGTTTGCACGTTTTAACTGGTGTTTTGTTACAAGGAATTATGTTAAGAAGATCTTTTATTCCTGGTAATTACGATCGCGGACATTTTGGCATTAATGCTACTTCTTTGTTTTGGCACTTTGTCGATGTAATTTGGATCGTTTTATTCATTCTAATTTATGTCTGGCAATAGAATTTAAATGCCCTAAAAACTCGGTTCTAATACTGCGATCGCCCTAATTTAGGGCGATTTTTTGTTATTAGGCTATATTTGAGTACTCCCCGTGCTAAAGCAACGCTACGCTCGAGGATTCTAAGCGGATA
>CAYWIH010000199.1:0-5384 GCA_964458305.1 uncultured bacterium
AATTGGTAGACGCGCTAGATTCAGGTTCTAGTGTTCGCAAGGACTTTCGGGTTCAAGTCCCGAGTTCCGCATTGTCTTGAGATAACCACCCGCCTTTAATCCCGGAAAAATATCTATCTCAATTAATGACCCAAGGAAGCCGATGTCATGCTTACTAGTCTGCAAAATCCTTTGGTCAAACAAATGCGTAAATTGCATCGCGCCAAAGAAAGGAAGAAACAGAACTTAATTCTACTCGAAGGAACTAACTTAATAGAAGCCGCTCTTCAAGTAAATTATTCTTTGGTAACGGTTTGTTATACTTCTGTTTGGGCCGATCGCCATAGCAATTTATTAGCAGATCTGCTCGATCGCACCGCAAGAATCGAGTTGGTCTCACCAGAAGTTTTATCTTCGATCGCGACTACAGTAAATCCCGATGGTATTGTAGCTTTAGCACCAAAAAGAGGGTTTTGTCAATTAGATTTAAATAAAATTAATTTAGGTTTAGTTTTAGAAAGATTGCAAGATCCGGGAAATTTGGGGACAATTATCCGCACTGCCGTAGCTACGAATACAGACGCGATCGCGATCGGCGATGATAGTGTCGATCTAGAAAATCCGAAAGTGTTGCGCGCTTCTGCTGGAGAATGGTTCAAACTTCCGATTGCCACTAGTGCTAATTTAGCAACAACGATCGGAGATTTTCGCGCTCTTCAAGGTCAAGTAATAGCTACCGTACCTCGATCGGATCTAACTTATTGGCAAATAGATTTTAAGCGACCCAGTCTCATTTTATTGGGCAATGAAGGTAACGGACTGAGCCAGGAATTAATAAATTTAGCTGACATAAAAGTTAATATTCCCCTTACTGGTGGTGTAGAATCTTTAAAAGTCGGCATTGCTGCGGCTTTATTGCTTTACGAGGCCAGAAGACAAAAAAATTCGATTATATAATATTTTTATTAAATATTTTTTTGTTACGAGGAATTTGATTGTGAACAAACCCGATAAAAATATTGTCGATATCGATCCGGTAACCGTTATCGCGATCGTTTCTGCTGCTATATTATTACCTCTTTTATTGACTGGTTTTTTAGGCCAATAGAAGAGTAAAGAGCGGGTAAGCAGGAAAAGGCTGCTTGAATAGTAATATTTTTTCCTCTTCCTTACTTACCCCTTCTCTATGAATTGGTTTAGTTTTTTATTAAAAGATGAATGTAAAAAAATCTATTTATTCTAAATAATAATTTTTATACTTCATCACTTCAATAATTTTATCTGCAGTATTTTGAGAAATAGATAAAGCTTGCTGAATTTTATTTAAAATATCTGCTTCTTTTTTAGTTATTTGACCGTCAGCAGTAATTATATCTGCCACGACAGTAAAAACAGTATTATAAAGTCGATCGGGAAGAGATTGCACTGCTTCTGTTAAAACAGCTTCATCTCCTCGTGTTGCGATCTCTTCAACAGTATGTTGGATCTTTTCTACTAATTGCTCTTGAGAATAGTTTTGAAAGATTTTGATTTGTTGTACGGTAAATCTTACTACTTCTTTTTCGGCCAAGGAAAAAATTCCATCGGCTTGAATTGCCAAGGTAATAATCGCTAAAAATGATTCTTCTGAAGACGAAGAAAGCGAAATATCTTGTTGAGCTGCATTAGACATTTATTCTAATCTCCTTACGTCTAATCCTTTATCCTATCTAGTTTACATCTAATTTTATTAAATGCAGGTCGCTTAAAGTAAATAAAAAATTGGATCTATTTAATATTTTCAGATAAAACTTTGGCAATTACTTGTTTTTGTTCTTCATCGTAACCCCAACGTTTAAAAAATTCTTGATATTCACCCTCTCCAGTAAGACTACTTACGCGCATTTTTGTTAATTTTTCTAGTACTGTTTCTAAATTAGCTCGTTCGATGAGAAAATTGTTACGTTTGGTAACCCTGTCGGATTTTTCTGCCATTTTTTCATCGTTATTGCGACGATGAGTTATTGACATAGCTGCTGACATAGCTAAATTTTTGACTAGCAAATCGCCAACAATCTCGGGAGCAATTTTCAAAGCATTTACTACTCCAACGCTCGGAGCGTCGGCTATTGTTCGATCGTCGGTTAAATAAGTCACGAAAAAGCCTCTAGCCCCATTTTGACTTCTAACTAAAGACTCGATCGACTCTTGAATTTCGGGTTCGGTTAATTTACCCTCTTCCATTTGTACTAATAAGGATTGGGTAGCCGCGATCGCATCTTCAAATGTTACTGATTCTGGTACTTTTAAATTTGTACTGTCCATCGTTACATAAATTATATTCTAAGAGCTGGCAATTTTTTGTTATTTTAATTGAATATAATAATATTTTAAGCTCTAAATTTAGCTCGATCGGAAGTTTTTGGCAAACAATATGAATGACTCGCAAACAAATTTAACTTCTAAATTACCGAAGCAATCCGAATCAATTATCGTAGCTAGGGAAGTGCATAAATGGTATGATAACAAATTTCACGTTTTGCGGGGAGTAGATTTAAATGTAAATAGAAAAGAAGTAGTCGTAATTATGGGGCCTTCTGGTTCGGGGAAATCTACTTTCATTCGTACTTTTAATGCTTTAGAGCCTTATCAAAAAGGAAGTATTGAAATTGATGGAATTAAACTATCTGAAGACTTAAAAAATATTGAAAAAATTCGTAAAGAAGTCGGGATGGTTTTTCAACAATTTAATTTATTTCCCCATTTAACTGTCTTAAATAACGTTACTTTAGCACCGATTTGGGTAAAAAAATACAATAAAAAACAAGCAGAAGAAATAGCAATGCAGCTATTAGAAAAAGTCGGGATTTTAGAACAAGCAAATAAATATCCCGGACAACTTTCAGGAGGACAACAGCAAAGAGTAGCGATCGCTCGGGCTTTAGCAATGCAGCCAAAAATTATGTTATTTGACGAACCAACTTCAGCTTTAGATCCAGAAATGGTAAGAGAAGTATTAGAAACAATGAGAAATTTAGCTAACTCTGGAATGACGATGGTTTGCGTAACTCACGAGGTGGGTTTTGCTAAAGAAGTAGCCGATCGCATTGTATTGATGGATGAAGGAAAGATCGTTGAAGTTGCACCACCTCAAGAGTTTTTTGAAAATCCCCAACAAGAGCGATCGCGTAAGTTTCTCTCTCAAATTCTTTGATCTTCGTGCGATCGTTAAAATCGCAAAATCTCGATCCGAATTTTGTCAGCTAAATCTTTTGGAGGTTGTATTTTTACAATAGTTTTTATCAAAAGAAAAAACTAATAACTATTTGGTGGCGATCGCTTTTTGTCTAAAGTTCGGAGCGATTAATTTTTTATCTTATATTATTTATGACTTCTACTCCCAAACATATTTTAGAGAAAATCACAATTGCTAAAGAACAGCAATTAAAAGAATTAGATTTAAGCTGGGATTTCATCGGGAGTTCGCTTGAAGAAATTCCTTCTGAAATTTTTGAGTTAAAATTTTTAGAAATATTAAAATTGAGAGGTCATAGAATTTCCCATATTCCCCAAGAAATATTAAATTTGAGTAATTTAAAATCTTTGGATTTAATTGGAAATAATCGCTTCGAACCAATTCCTTATCAACTCCAGGATCTGGTTTCTTTAGTCGATTTGCGATTAACTTGGGATATTAATGAAAGCATTCCCGATTGGTTTGAGAAAATTCCCCGTCTCGGACTAGATCTAAACATTAATTATAATAAATTAACAGAAATACCAAAGCAAATTGAACTTCTTTCAAATCTTACTTTTTTAAAATTGCGGTGGGAATGTTCAAATTGTTTACCTTTGTGGCTGCAAAGACTAGAGGAATTACAGCTAGATTTATCAGTTAATAAATTAACAACTGTTCCCGAATATATTAGCATACTAAACAATCTAACTTCTCTCAATTTATTTCGTAATGAATTAACAGATATTCCTGAGTATATTACCAAATTAAATAATCTTACTTATCTCAATTTATCCGACAATAACTTAACAAGTATTACCGAATGTATTACCAAATTAAATAATCTTACCTATCTGAATTTATCCGACAATAAATTAACAAGTATTCCCGAATGTATTACCAAACTAACTAATCTTACTTATCTGGATTTATGCAGGAACGAATTAACAAGTATTCCCGGATTTATTACCAAACTAAATAATCTTACTTATCTCAATTTATACTGGAACGAATTCACAAGTTTTCCCGAATCGATCGCCAAACTAACTAATCTAGAGTCGCTTAGTTTAAGAATGAATGAATTAACAACTCTTCCCGAATCACTAGGAAATTTAACTAATCTTATCGAACTCGATTTAGCTCATAACGAACTAATCAATCTTCCCGAATCACTAGGAAATTTAAATAATCTTATCGAACTCGATTTAAGTTGGAATGAATTAACAAGTATTCCTGAATCTATTACCAAACTAACTAATCTTATTTTCTTAGATATAGCCCACAATAAACTAATAACTCTTCCCGAATCATTTGGAAACTTAGTTAATCTAACTACCCTCAGATTGTATGATAACGAACTAATAAGCCTTCCCGAATCAATAGCTAATTTATCTCAATTGACTAATCTTTATTTAGGAGAAAATAATTTAGAATATTTACCGGAATCGATCGCTAAAATGATTAATCTAAACTATTTATATTTACATGGTAATCCGATCGCAATGCTACCCGAACAAAATTTTATAGATAATAAATCACCAAAAATACATTTAGAAGATCCTCAAAATTTACAAGTAATACCAAAACATCTAGCGGGATATGTTTATATAGATAATATTTTAATTCCCGAAAAATATTGCGGTATTCCTTTAGATTCTTGGCAAGCTGAATGGTTATTAAAAGAAGAAAATGCAGAAATGAGAAGACTTTTAATTGAGGTAATTGGTTACGAACAAATCGGCCAACAATTAGGAGCAGTAGAATTAAATTGCTGGCGAGAATATACCTTAATAAAAATAAATCAAAATGTAGACGTAGAACCTATTTATCTTCTAAAAATGACCTGTCCATCTACCGATCGCATTCACGTTTTAAGAGTACCACCAGATATAAATTCGGCAAGAGAAGCGATTAAGTGGATTAATTGGGGAATCGATCCAGAAGAGTTTGCCGTAGAGACTTAAACAATATTTCTAAAAGATCTATCCCTCTCTACTCACCAACTATTAAATCACTCAACAGTAACTAACTTAGCTAAATTCCTCGGCCGATACATCTAAAAGCGATCGCATCACTCAACACTAACTTAGCTAAATTCCTCGGCCGATACATCTAAAAGCGATCGCATCACTCAACACTAACTTAGCTAAATTCCTCGGCCGATACATCTAAAAGCGATCGCATCACTCAA
>CAYWIH010000200.1:0-5295 GCA_964458305.1 uncultured bacterium
AACTGTTCCCATAGGGAAGCGCTTTCGCGTTGTTGTAATGTAGTTGTCATGGTGCGGTATAATTGCGTTATTTATTTATTAACAAGTTTTGTTTAACCTGTTGTCATCTATCTTAATAGGTTTTTTGAGTTTTGTAAAGTATTTTATTTTTTCTTAATTTTTTTGGTTTTTTTCGAACAGCTTTTTGTGGTGGTTTTTAACTAAAAGTATTGAATTTACTAAGATACGCAGGATCGAATTGGCTCTAATATTTTATTTTTGCTATTTTTTAGATTGTATGCTATGGAAAAACTCGTTACCTATAGCCCGGCATATACCTTAGTGCCTACTTACGAATGCTTCAACCGTTGCAGTTATTGTAATTTTCGAGCCGATCGAGGTGAAGGTTCTTGGTTGAGTTTGGCCGAAGCTAGGGCTGTTTTAGAAAAATTAGATGTTAAGGATGTTTGCGAGATTTTAATTCTTAGTGGAGAAGTTCATCCTCAATCTTCCAGAAGAGAATCTTGGTTTAAGCGAATATACGATCTTTGTCAGCTAGCTATTTCCTTTGGATTTTTGCCCCATACCAATGCCGGAATATTAACTTTTTCGGAGATGGAGAAGCTCAAGCAAGTAAACGTGTCAATGGGATTGATGCTAGAACAAGTAACCCCGCGATTGCTAGAAACAGTACATAAAAATGCTCCGAGCAAAGCACCTAATTTGAGAATACAACAGTTAGAACTGGCTGGAGAGTTGAAAATTCCTTTTACTACTGGCTTATTATTGGGAATTGGCGAAACTCCAGAAGAAAGAATTGAAACACTAGAGACGATCGCCCAGATTCAAACTCGATGGGGACACATACAAGAAGTAATTTTACAACCTCACAGTCCGGGATCTCAGCAAAATTTTGACGCTCCAGGTTTCAACCCTTACCAACTGCCCGAAATAGTAGTTAAAGCCAGAGAAATACTTCCAGAGAGCATTAATATCCAAATTCCCCCCAATTTAGTCCCAGAAGCCAGTTTTTTATTAGAATGTATTGCGGCAGGAGCTAGAGATTTAGGGGGAATAGTACCCAAAGACGAAGTCAACCCCGATTATGCCCATCTCGATCGCCCTTCATTAGCAGAAATATTGGCATCGGCAGGATGGCAGTTAGTACCGCGTTTGCCAGTATATCCCCAATATTATCACTGGTTACCGCCCCAATTAAAAGCGGCGATCGAGCGTTGGATTTAGGCTTTAAAAGTTAAAATCGGTTTTAATCTGGCTACTACTTTGACCATTCCCGCTTCAACTTGAGCGTCGATAACTGGTTGAATGGGTTTGTAGGCTGCTGGGGCTTCTTGGATACGCCGATCGGATTTTAAAGTAATACAATCTACCCCTGTTAAACCCAAACTTTCCTCGTTGTAAGCAGCACCTTTTCGGGATAGTTCGAAGCGAGTTTTTGCCCTCCCAGCACCGTGAGAAGCCGAAGATAAAAATCGATCGTTACCCAATCCTACCAATAAATAAGAAGGAGAACCCATCGAACCGGGAATAATTACTGGTTGTGCTGTTGCTGCGGGACAAGCTCCTTTTCGGATTATCCAACCGCGATCGTCGGGTAAAGTAATATTGTGAGGCAAATCGTAAACTAATGGAGCTTCGATCTCTCCAAATACCTGACGCAAACGCAAGCGCAACAGTTCGGCTAATAACAAGCGGTTGACAAAAGCATAATTAGCCGCAGTAGCTTCTGCTTCTAAGTAGTTTTTAACTAATTCAGGATTAGCAACCGTAGAAAGAGGAAATAAGCGGGAGTTAGGATAAGATAATCCTACTTGCCAAGATTTCCAGGCTCGATCGCGCCAAATTCCGCCGATATATTTCCCTACAGTACGCGAACCGGAATGAATTGTAAAAGCGAGTTGTCCGAGTTTAACCCCCCAAGCATAAGCCCGCTTCGGATCTTCTATTTCCTCGACAATCTGAATTTCAACGAAATGATTGCCACCGCCAATAGTTGCTAAGTCTCCATCTCTAACTAAACCTTCTTCGGGAACTAATTCTGGGGGTGCATGGCGAATATTTCCGGCCATCGAACCTTGTAAATAAACTCTTTCTACTTCTTGCCAAAGTTGAGTAAAATCAGATTTGGCTACGCTCCCCGTCGGTTTGGGTGTCATGGAATCTAACCAGCCTAAAATACCGTCAGCAAACATCGATCGAGCGGTAGCTGCTGTCATGGTTACGTCGCGAGTGCCGAAGAAATAATCTCCTTTCATCAATTCTACAAAGCGATCGCGGTGCTTGTTAAATTCTTCTAAAGACAGATCGGCAACGTGCAAGCGCATTCCGCAGTTTATATCCGAGCCGACAGCAGCAGGAATTACCATTCTTTCTGCTTTGATAATAGAGCCGATCGCTACTCCGCTATCTCCTGGATGAAAGTCTGGAGTCGCTCTAGCTTGGATAACTTTACCTCCTTCTGGATGGTTGATATTTGCTAAAGTAGCTAATTGTTTGAGTGCTTTTCCTTCTACTGGAAAGTCTTCAGGAAGCAATACTTCTGCTGCTATGGGAGAGTTATTGAGACGAACTGAATAAATTCGGTCTTGATATTTGACTTCTAGACCTTGGCGCGATAAAGCACGCAAAAGCCTAGTTAATTTTTTCGACTGCTGCATAAATATTTTTTTACAGGTTGATAATTCGCCTGTAGTTCGAGGCGTTTTTAGAAATAAGTTGTCAGCAGCCGCATTATTTATGTTGCGGAAATTTTATATTTTTACGATAACACGGAAATTAGCTTCACCTATCCCAGTAATCTAAAAAAGTGATATTTTATTCGATATTATTTATGGCGATCGAAAAGTTTCCTTATATTAGGAAGAATTATGAGCAAGCAAAAAAATCTACCCAATGGTATGTCAGTAGATTCAATAAGCCGCGCATACAATAGAGCGCTTCAGAGACATTCTCCTCAGCTAATCGAAGAAATTAAGTCATTCCTCGCTAGAGATATTCCAGAAGACGTAAAAGAAGCTACTGTGGAAGTGTTTCCAGACGAATATGGTGACGGTTACGCTTCAATAGGTTTGTATCTTGCTGGTAAGACTTATAAAAATATTTCATTCGCAGAGTATGCTAACGATCTGCCATCGATCGATATTGAGAGTTACTCTGAAGAAGTAAATATTCCCCATTTGGTAGTCGATCTTGTCAAGCAGTGGTTTGCTGAATGCTGGTGGAAGGCTTGTGGTTGGGATTATTCATTACCTGTTGAATTATTAGGTCATGATGGTTTCGGCGATGGAGATTCAATTAAACTTACAAAAAACTGCTAACAAGCTAAAAGGACAAAAACGATATTTAATAATTAAAAAATCAATCGGAGAATTATGATAAAGAATTTTCTTATAACTAATTTTTGGTAAAATTTACTATAATACTTATAGTGAGATTAACCATAAATTATTGTAAATTTTTTACGAGGATATAACCAAACTGTGTTTACAACTGCTTTAAATGAAAAAAAATCAACATTTAACGAAATTCCTAGGGACTTATTTGCAGCGATCGAAGAGTTAAAAAGAGAATTAAATGCGGTAATTTTGGCACATTACTACCAAGATCCCGATATTCAAGATATTGCTGATTATATTGGCGATTCTCTCGGACTATCTCAAAAAGCCGCTGCTACAGATGCCGATGTTATCGTCTTTGCTGGGGTTCATTTTATGGCGGAAACTGCTAAAATTCTCAATCCTGACAAGTTAGTATTGTTACCAGATTTAGAAGCGGGTTGTTCTTTAGCTGATAGTTGTCCTCCGCAAGAATTTGCAGCATTTAAAGCCGCTCATCCCAATCATCTAGTAATTTCTTATATTAACTGCACTGCTGAAATTAAGGCAATGAGCGATATAATTTGTACGAGTTCTAATGCTGTAAAAATCGTTCGACAAATTCCCGAAGAACAACCGATTATATTTGCTCCAGATAAAAATTTAGGTCGCTACGTAATGGAGCAAACCAGAAGAGATTTAGTGCTTTGGGAAGGTGCTTGTATCGTTCATGAAACGTTTTCAGAAAAGAAAATTATCGACTTAAAAATGGAGCATCCCGATGCTGAAATAATTGCTCATCCAGAATGCGAACAAATAGTATTGCGTCATGCTAATTATATTGGTTCAACAACAGGATTATTAAAATATTCTCAGCAAAGTTCTTCTGAAGAATTTATAGTTGCTACCGAACCGGGAATCATTCATCAAATGCAAAAACAAACACCAAATAAACATTTTATTCCTGCTCCTGCAACTAACAATTGTGCTTGCAACGAATGTCCTTATATGCGGCTTAATACTTTAGAAAAATTGTATCTAGCAATGAAAAATAAAACACCAGAAATAACTATTCCAGAAAACATTCAAGTTGCAGCTCTTCAACCGATTCAAAGAATGTTAGAAATGTCATAAACAAGCTCGATCGCTTAAATATTTATACAACAAAAATTGGGTATTATTTACCAGGAGTTTCAATTACCCAGATTTCATTTAATACCCATGCGATCGAGATTATTTTATTGGCAAAGTGGTAATAATTTATTTAAAAATAAGATTATTTTTCTTTGCCAAATAAATCTTCAAACTCTTCACCTATACCATTAATATCTTTGTCTATATCATTAATTTCGTTATCTAATTCATTTATTGTGTTGTCAAGTTCGGTTGCTAATTTTTCTCGATCTTTATTTAGTGTTTCATCTATTTGCAGATCTTCTTTGGTTGCGGATTCTATTACTTCTAATTCATTGAATTCTTTAATATTCTTGTTTTTTTCTGCTCCATTAAACATATGAGTAAATGGGGCTATTATTTCCTCAATTTCTTGTTTGATAGCATTTTTACGATCTTCTTCTTTTTGTCGATCTTCTGGTTGAATTGTCTCTTCTAGTTCAGCAAACCCATTGACGTGTCTTTCTTCTTGTTTTAGTGATTCTTGAGAATTTAATTCGACTTCAAAATTATCAATATCTATAGAATTAGCTTGAATTTCACTTAGAGCAGATTCAAAGGATAAATTATCATCATCCTCTGGTAATTGAGAATTAACTTCTGATAAATCGATTCCGCTTTCAGTCCTCTTTTCTTCTTGATAATTATTAAATTCTAAATCGGATTCTGACTCAGTTAAATCTGGTTTCTCAGTTAAAGAATCTAAATCAAAATCGGCGATGTTTTCCGAAGTTAAATCGGATTCTGACTCATTTAAATCTGGTTTCTCAGTTAAAGAATCTAAATCAAAATCGGTGTTATTTTCCGA
>CAYWIH010000201.1:0-5203 GCA_964458305.1 uncultured bacterium
ATCGCAACATCAAGCAGCTTGAAAGAACACAAAGATTTTTACAACAAAAAGCAGTGTGATATTTTAGGATACTATTACCAATTTTAAAAAGAAAGGGATAGAAGCTTGAAATGCTGTTTTAGTGCGATCGCATCTCTTCAAATTGAGTCGCAGTATTTAAACTGATGTTTTTAGCAATAATTTTGATTGGTATTGACAAAAAACAAAAAATGTGCATTTTTCAAAAATCAAATAAATCTGCGATCGCTTAAAAATAGATTAAGATATAACTTCGATCGGTTTTATCGCCATCTACGGAAAAAAGAACCATCTTCCCCTGCATTTTTAGTTAATCCTTCGATTTGTTTCATTTGGGCCGCACTTAACATTTGATAGTTTTGAGCCACTTTAACATTAGACTCGAGTTGAGAAGGATTTTCAGCAGCTATGATGCAGCAATGGACTCCGGGTAGTGAAAGGCTATAACCCATTGCCTGTTCCATTCCTTGTAAAAGATTCGGTTTTAACAAACGTCCGTATGCTGGGACTTTCATCGCAATAACCCCAACATTTTTAGATCGTGCCACTGGCAAAACTCCAGTTGAAAAGGGACGAGGATGATGTATGTCTGCGGCATTTAAAGAAATTAAAGTCGTATCGAAATCGTAACGTCGCAAAGCTTCTACAATGATATCTGGTTCGCGATGGCCGCTAATTCCGGCAAATTTAATTAAACCTTGCTCTTTTGCTTGTTCTACTGCTTTAATTGCGCCATTTTTGCCAAAAATCTCCTCTAACTCTTCTTGAAAAGAGACGTGATGCATCTGCCAGGAATCGAGACGATCGGTATTTAGCAGTTTTAAAGATTTTTCTAGATGCTGCCAAGCGAGATCGTAACCTCTAGCATCGGTTTTGCTGTTGAGATAAATTCGATCGCGAAATGGGGGTAAAACCTTGCCGAAATGATATTCTGAGGGGCCGTAATTTTCTGCAGTATCGAAGTAGCGTATGCCTAATTCTAAAGCAGTTTCGATTAATGAAATTGCTTCTTTTTCTCGACCTCTTTTTGAGATCGGTGTTTGTCCAGCTCCTCCCAAGCCGAAAATTGGCAAACTGACATTAGTTTTGCCTAAAATTCTTTCTGGCATAGACTTAGAGATTTGAGATCTGGCCGTAGTCGATCGCTCGATCGCTTTACAACCAATTGCCGTAGCAGCAGCCATACCTCCAATAATGAAATTACGTCGATGGGTTTTCCCACTCACGAATTCTTTACCTCTGTTAAACTATTATTGCTTTATTGTAGGCTCTTTTAAGACTTTTGTAGTCGATAGCAATTACAATTTATTTGAATATCGACTCGGCTATTGCTATATTACCAACCAAATTTACTAAATTATTTGCAATTGTTTTAAAGGCGAATTTTTAGTAAAAATAGCTTTATTTAGGAAGATAATCTCTAAGTGCAAATTAATTGTTTTATTTTTGTTTTTTTGACGGACTTGATTGGCGTTAGTCGCTCGTTTTTACTCCAAACAATAAACTGTTCGGCACTTTCAGTAATAATTGAAAATTTAGTATTTCCCGATTGTAAAAGTTCCTGACATTTTTCTCTAGCTTCTGGCAAATTATTTTTAGAATAAAATTCTACTGGAATAAACGAATAATTTAAATAGAGAATGCCGGAAACTATTTCTGGATTGGTTTGAGTGCTGTCAACGAGCAAACAAGGTTTTATATCTAAGTCATCAATATTTAAAATGAACATATTATTCAACTAGAAAATTAAGAGCGTGCTGAATTTTCCGAATTTTAGTATTTTTATTTTTTTATTTAAATGAATATAGGTAACTTAGATTACTAAAATGATTTTTATTGAATTAAGTCTAATTTGTCAATTAAATCGGGCTAAATTAGTTATGTATCGTTCCCAACTTTTTATTAATACTTTTTCTGTTTAATGTTGCCAAACTTCTTGCTTTACTAAGTAAGCCTTATTTTTAATTCCTAGTTTTTAATTTCGATCGCATTAAAGCTATTATTAGCAGTCGATCGCTTTTTTCAATAATTTTTACAAATCCAGAAAATAGCTATAAAAATTTAGACTAAAGCATAATATACAGATCTGTCAGTTAACTGAGAAAATAGATTGTATTTCAAGCATTAGAGTAGCGATCGCAGCCTTAGTAAAACTTTAAAAAGAAGACAGAATAAGCCATGCATCAATTTTCTAAACAGCCTTCATCCTTCTCTCCCAGCAATTCCCATTCTCCCTTATTTAAATCGCGACCGTTTTCACCAGAAACCGCACATAGATCTTCGTCTGCAGAAGATCTCGATCGCAAAGAAGCTTTTCAACTTCAGCTAAAAGCAGAATCAGGGAAAATTACGCCAGTCCAGCAAGAAAGATTGACTTATCTGCAAGGGAAAATAACAAATAATCTCTTCAAGAAACAATCGAGGATACAAAAATACTATAGCGATTACGAGATACATTTTGCTGATTCCCCAACTCCAGCACCAGTTCAACCTAAACTAAGTGTTGGCCAACCTAACGATAAATACGAACGAGAAGCCGATCGAGTTGCTTCAGTTGTAGTCGATCGCATTAATTCTCCAGCAACATCAAACCCATCCCTACAAAAAGAAAATAAAGAGGATGAAGAGGTTAAAACAAAAGTCGATCGACAGCCGAAGCTAATATATACAGGTAATAAATTAAATCGATCTGTTCAACCTCTTCCTTATTTCGAGAAACCTCATCCATCTCCAATTAATTTTCCCTCAACCGCAAACAGGGCAATAAATTTAGCAATACAACGTCTTGAAGAGCAAAAAGACGAAGATATTCAGACCAAATTAGAAATAAGCGCACTTCAAAAGCAAGAGCAAGATTTAGAAGAGCAAAAAGAGGAAGATGCTACCCTTCAAGGTAAATCGATTTTACAAAGGGCTGAAGTTACAGAAGATATAGAATCGAGTATAAACAACGCTCGAGGTAGCGGACAATCTTTAGATGCTAACCTGCAAAAAACCATGGGACAAGCTATGGGTGCTGATTTTAGCGGGGTCAAAGTTCATACCGATAGTACGGCTGACCAATTAAATAAGTCGGTTCAAGCACGTGCTTTTACAACGGGTCAAGATGTATTTTTTAAGCAGGGAGAATACAATCCTGGGAGTAAAGACGGTCAGGAATTAATCGCTCACGAGTTGACTCATGTGGTGCAGCAAAAAGAAAATAAAATAAGACTTTCTCCTTCAGATAGCAGTGAAACAGAGAGTCCTAAAACTACTGTAGAGTCGATCGAGCAGTTATTGGAAAAGGTGCAAGAACTGAAACAGAATCAAGAAACAGCATGGAATGGAGCAAATTATTCAGACAAGTGGCAGTGTGACAATATAAGCCAAGAGGTATGCGATAACGTGTCAGAATGTATCAAGGTAACAACAAAACAGGGGCACGTTTTAGTCAAAGGAGGAGTAATACCAGGTGGGAGTGAGCCAGGGAATACGGAGCCAAACACACATTGGTATTTCGAGTACCACATGTACGTGAACCATTCTAGTTTGGGAGACTACGATCCAACATTCGAGCGCGAAATTGGGGAAGGCGACATCCTAATCGGGGAAAAGCAAGAGTATGAGCGCGAAGATGATGGTATTGAGTATTATCAGTTTGGAGATAATTTGTTTGGTACTCCAGGATCTAATGAAAAGATGAATTTGTTTACTAGTTTGGAAAATCTTAAAAACGCAGTAAATAATACTGAGACCTACGTAGGAAAATTTTGGAAAGATGATAGTAGTGATTCGGATTGAGCAAAAAAAATGTGTCGGAAGAGGTTGAACAGACTTAGCAGATACTAACTAAGTATAATGCAAAAATTAGACAGTTCAATCTCTACTATCAGCTCGATTTTTCAAAAATTAATATAAAAATAGGGCAGTATTTTAAACTACCCTTAGCAATATCTGAAGACAAAAAGAGATTATTCTTGGTTTGTTTCTGGGGAAGATTCTTGTAAAGAATTTAGTAGTAATTGTTCCCTTTGACGCTTAAATTCATCGGCTGCTTGTTGGATGCTTCCTCTACTATCTTCATTGAATTCGTCGACGGTGCGAGAAGGAGCAATAATAGCGTTATTAATTATATCTAAGGGATTGACATCTCCAGTAGTATCGCCCCCAGAAAAACTATCTCTTTCGTTACGCTGGTATTGGGGTTCTGTTTGAGCTAGAGTAGACTGTATCCCTGTAAAAAAGAGAATCAACCCACTCGAACCAAAGACGATCGCTTTTATTAATGATTTATTTTGTATCATGCGAAACGGCGACGTAATAAAGGTTGGATTAACAATAATACTAAGGCATCGAACCCTAGTAAAATTAATAATACGCCACCAAAATTAAGATCGCCCCAAGGTGTTGTCATCACGACAGAAGATAAACTCCACTCGTTATTTAAGTAAAGGTAGCGAATGGGTTCGATCGCGTAGGTGAGGGGGTTTAAGGAGGCGATTATTTGCAGCCATCCTGCCATAAAGGATAAGGGTGCTAAAGCGGTACTGGCAAATAATAAGGGTAAGTTGGTGACGAAAATTACGGCAATTAATTCGATATGGCCGGGTAAAGCAAAAGCCAAACCGAGACTTAATGCGGTTACTCCCAAAACAATTAAGAAAACAATTAATGCGATCGCGCCCATTTCTGTTAAACTAGGCCAGCCCGCACCGATAAAAGCACTAGCTACGACAATGGCGGCAGCTTGAATTAATGCTAGGGAAATGATGTATAAAGTTGAAGCGGCAACGATCGAAAAACGAGAGGCTAGAGGGGCAACTAGAAGGCGATTTAAGAAGCCAAACTCGCGATCGAACATAACGGGTAGCCCGGCGTTTAATGCCCCGGAAAAGGCGGTAAATACTATCACTCCGGGGGCTAAAAATTTACCGTAGCTCATATCGTCGCCAAAAAGTCCTTGGGGGGCGTTGTAAAATAACGCGCCAAATAGTAACAACCACATCATCGGTTGTATTACTCCAGCGATTAAGGTGGAAGGACGACGTTGTAGTTGGATAAAGAGACGTTTGGTTAGGGCAATAGTTTCTTGAATAAATTCTCCTACGGGGCTGCTATCATTTTCTAAGCGATCGCCGACTAGGGAACTGGGGGATAAACTATTTTTTTCTAATTCTGATGGTGTTATCGTGCTTTGACTCAT
>CAYWIH010000202.1:0-5087 GCA_964458305.1 uncultured bacterium
TTGAAAATTCTTTGCTTAACGGAGCTTGGCAATCCAATTCTACCGATCCTCTGGATAGGGCGATTAACGAATATAATGCGATCGCCAAGAAAGAAATACTAGAGTTAACAAAAATCTGGCTTTAAT
Organism: uncultured bacterium; assembly: GCA_964458305.1. Lineage (GTDB taxonomy): Bacteria > Cyanobacteriota > Cyanobacteriia > Cyanobacteriales > JASJDA01 > JASJDA01. Next base: position 127 of record CAYWIH010000202.1, read on the forward strand.
TAGTTAGCGATCCTGCTTCATTGTAAGGGGGCAGGATCGCCGAAGTTCGCTTCGGCGTGCGGAGGCGAAGCGAGCGAGATAACCGACGGACAACATCGAATCGCTGCGATCGCAGATCGCAGAAAAACTAACTAGGATTAAATTGAATAGCTGAACTTGGTATTCCTTTTTTTAGCAAACTGTATTTCTCTAAAAAATTCCCCTCAAATATACTCAAATATTCTTCTGGATGTTTTCTTTGTTGTATGAAAGAGATTACCCATTTATTATTAAATGCTACTCCCATATATTCAATTCCAGGTGTCTCCCAAGTCGGATCGATCGCTTTTCCTTGAGAGTCTAATAACCAAGCATGAGAAAAAGCAAGAGGTAATTCCGGTGCGGTTGCAAATCCTTCACAATAGATTAGGTCGGGACGTTTTTTAATTATCTCCTGACAGTTGAAATAGCAGCTTTTAGGTTCGCCAATTTTAAGATCTGAGGGTAATGCGATCGCTTCCATTTTAATACCAACATCTAAAAGTAGTTCCTCAAAACCGCTATATTTCCAACCCTTGGAAGCTGGATTAATTTTTTTCATTAAATCTACTTTTCTTTGAAGATAATTTCTTAGCATTTTAAGTTTAATATTTGTATTTTAAACCGAGCAATCTATTTATTTTGATTGACTAAAGTAGGTTCGATCCAATGCCATTGATATTGCCATTTCTCTCTAGTTCCGTGTCTTCTTCTTGCCCAATGTCCTCGGCGATAATGTTCGCGCTTCTCTCTAATTAATCTATTGCTGTGCTTGGCATATACTCTAATGCCAGAATAAGACTTACCTATCCAGACAGGATTTCTAGCTAAATTTGAGGGCAGTTTACCAGCCTTACCAAAACCTACGCCTTTTAATTGGCTTTCCTGTGCTTCCAACAATTCCGGCTTGGAGTTAAGAACTAGCATAGTGTTTAGTAAAATTTTATTAACTTGTTCGACTACTTTCCTAAATTCAATTGGTGTAGAAGGGTCGTTTGAAAAATCGTTTTTAAGATTAATCGTTCCATAAAATATACTCAAGCGATCGCTGCTAGAACTCCAAAGAATTACAGGCTCGTTATCTTTAGTAATATTAGGCTCGAAATTAAGATTTTCAGGGACTACCATAACTTCAAAATAAACCCAATCTATGCTTTCAGTTTCTCCAAATCCCGAATATTCAATAATATTTTTAGGTAGTAAAATGATACCTCGATCGATAAAAGGTTTTAATCCAGACCAATCTTCAGGTATGTCCGTAATTTTTAAAGACTCTGCTAGTTCCTGTGAAAGCCAATAGCAAGGGGTCAGTTGTTTTTTTACATTTTTAGCAGCATATAACAAGATTTGTGCTGAATTACTTTCTGCGGTATAAGCTAATTTTTCTGGTAGACCTTGACTTATATATTTTTTTGCTAAGAAAACTTGAGCTGCTAAATTAACAGCTATATTTTGAGTATTTGTATATCCTTTTATGGAACGGTAATTAATATTTTTGGCGATCGCTTTATATGCTTTGGTCGCTTTTATGGGTTTTCTAATTGAATCTAAATTTGTAGTCATTATGCGTAACGTTCTTTAATTGAAACGATTAAGTTTTCTAGTTCTAATTCGCTTAAATCGGAGTTCATGGGGACACAATTAATCCAAGTTAAAGATTTTCTGTTTAATCTCTCTTTTACTTTATAAGGCAAAGTTGAATAATTATGTCTTTCTAAATATGTTTCGACTTCTAATCCAGTCAAAACTAGACGATTGCTATAGAAATCTATTATAGTTTTCAATCTTTCTTTCCCGTCAATTATTTCGTAAGAATTATATTCCTTTTCAAAAACTACAAGAGGTGGTACAGGAATATTTATTATTAAAGATTCTATTAATCTGGATTTAGTTACTTCATCCCAAGAAGATTTCCAGCTCTTTTCGATTAGCATATAATTTGGATTATATTTTAGACGATCGACTAATAATGGTAATTTTTCTCTGTCTAGTTCTTGAACTAATCTATTTTTACCTGAGTCATATTTAGCTTCGTATGAATCGTCTGTAATTTTCATTTTGTTTATCTATAAATATATTTTTTTGTTAATTCCTCGACTGTAAAGTTAATTCTAATAAGTGGGTTTAAGGATAGGGCTAACGCGAGAAATTAATACTCCATTATTGAGACTGATAAAGTTTCCTGGTTCAGAATTTTCAATAAATTCAGTAACTAATAATTTCTCGTCATCATCATTAATTCGGCGAAGAAGAGTATTGGCGTTTTCTGATGACCATTTGACTTCGCCGTTCATAGCCCAACAATAAATGAATTCATACATGGTTTTTTCTTTCCTTTTGTCACTTCGATTTTAGATTTTAGATTTTGCGGATGTCGTTCGCCGTGCGAAGCTGTGGCTCGGCGCGCAGCGCGCCGAGGTCTCCGAGGCGCATATCGACACCAAGCAGGATTTTGGATTGTCTCCTCAAAGAAAGAGGATCGCTTGCTTATTTTAGATTAGTCAAGTAATGAATGTTAATTCAAAATTGTCTTTTACGACTTTTGTCGGACGCAGTTGTTATCTTTACTAAATACTGTAAGTGTCTATAGCTATGGTTATTTAATTGTTGTCTGAGAAGATATTGATACCAATATTTCTTCTTCGAGCGTAATCATTCATTACTTTTAGTAACCTTGCCTTTCTAAATTCATTAGTTTATTTAGTTTACGAGTAAGTAAAGCAGCATTATTTTCAAGTTTACCATCTCGATCGTACCATCTTTCTTCTTCTAACCATTCGATTAATTGTGGACTGGGACGAAAAGACCATACAGGATTATTAGCATCATATTTAGTCTTGGATTCTTTCATTTTCTCTGAATATTTGTTATCTCATTTTTTTAAATTATCGCTATAATTGTCTGACATTTTTATTTGGTTTATTTTTTATTTAGTTGAGTGGATTTAAAATTAGTTGTAAGGTTAAGTATGAATTAAACATTTAGGTGCTATTAAACATATCTTTACTAGCAGATCCATTATAAATAATTAACAACTATTTGATACAGTTTTAATAGTTTAAGATGCCTTATTCAAAAAAGCTTGCCGATGCCAAGCGATCGCGTCTAGACGGGGATGATAGCTTGGGGAGTTAGGTAAGAAAAGCCGTTTACCCTGAAAAGCTTTCATTGGGGTAGCAGAAGGGGAATCTTCAAAAAGGTTATCGGATACTACGATAGTGTAGTCATCATTAAGAGAAAACCAGAAGCGATCGAACGCCCAATGATGGTTTTTACAAAGAGATAAACCGTTTGAAATGCGATCGTCGTAAAACTGAGAGAAAGGCTTGATGTGCGCTCCATCGACTATATTTTCTAGATTATTAAGCACTTTCAAGCCGCAAAAAGCACAACGATAACCGTAAATAGAAGTTATCATCCTCCTGAATGCCCCGTCTCTAACAATTCTAGTTTGAGAGTCAGTAGTCTTAAGTTCTTCTGGTTGGTACACTTTACCCCCCATTTTTAATAGTTCTTCGGAGAAATTGCCAAAGGCATCTACTGAAAATGAGGCTTCAAGCTGTTCGGTCTTATTGGCAAACCAAGAGTCGATTAAAACCACAGTTAATTGATTGCGAGATATCGGATTGCTCAGTAGAGAAAATAATTCTGTGTCAAAATAAGCGTATTCAACTGCCCTTGAAAGTCTGCTAACTGTTCTTACTTTAATTTTAGATTGTGGCGATTCGACATACTCAAAACCTGGATTAGCTTTAAAATGCCAAAACCCATCGCTTCTCAGGTGAAAAAAAGGTAAACCAATATCGGCATTTCTTGGAATTTCTAGATCGTGCCAAAATTTTAGAAACGTAGCGATTAGTTCGGGAGAAAGATATATGCGATTTTTTTGAATTTGCCCTCGCTCAATTAACTCGATTACCGAGAGTAATAGTACAGGCTTGTTGGGTGCAAGTCCAGCAGAACGACTGACATTTAAGCCAATCTTGTTGGACTTAGATTTGGGTGAAAATTTGCGACGATAGTAGTTAATATCTTTAATCATAAAGATTCTCAATTCTTCTGTTAAGCAATTACAATCTTATGAACATACAACAAAAAATCAAAAATCTCCTCGATCCTTATGATTATTCTCAAACTGAATGCGATGGCATGAGTCGCATAATTCATACAGTTCTTGCAACCGAGGGAATTGAACACCAGCTTCGGATGGGTATCCTGATTAAAGATAAGCAAGAGGTCGAACCTCATTTCTGGATTGATTTACCATCGGGAGAGCGCATTGATTATCGAGCCAGGATGTGGTTAGGAGATAACCTTTCCGTTCCTCATGGCATATTTCAGCCCAATGATTTTCCAAATATTATCTATAGTGGCATTCCTGTTGAATTAGAATTGTTATCATCAGTATTGTTGAAAATAATGACTTTATCCTTTAATAATTAAGTTCGGGAGAAATTAGATGAAAGAATATAGGTGTACTCGCAACGAACCTTACAAACACGACTGTATCGGTCATAACGATATCACTGTACGCCAAGGTCATTATCTTATGGCTAATTGTGCAGAAGAAGCATGGCAAGAGATGGCTAAAAGATATCCAAACGAAACTGAATTGGGTTTTACCGTTCAAGAGTGGCAAAGTCCGGGCAAAGTCGTTATCCTCAGAGTCGAGCGAGATCGAGATGGCAACGAGATTTTGGTTAACTTTGATGGCAAAATTGCCAAAACTAATGCTTCGGGTGATGTTATCGGTTATGAAGATTAAAAGGAAGGAAGAGGTGAGTAGGAAGAGGGCGGGCTTTCTCAAGCATTCTCGTTATCTGAAGTGGAGATATCGATCGGATTATTATTGTTATCTAAAACTCCATACGACAAACTTCCAAAGCCGCGATTTAACTCGCTGCGCGAGAAGGAAGAAGGAAGAGGGAAGAGGGAAGAAGGTT
>CAYWIH010000203.1:0-5054 GCA_964458305.1 uncultured bacterium
AACCTTTTTCATGACTTCGGCTTTATCAGCTTTGCTGGCTTTAAGGAATTTAGGCAGTTTCTCGATCGGGTCTCCCAACATCTCGCTAAAGCCAAAACAATCCCTCTGCGGCAGGAATTTAGCCTTAATCTGCACGAAGTAAGTCTTGGCTTGCTGGTCTTTTTCGAGCCTGGGATTGAACCTAAATGGTCTAACCGGCCCGTCTCTCCAGAGGATTGGCAGATGAGAAGCCTTCATAAAATTGACTTTGCTTTGCACTTCGGCTTGCTTGATGTAGTCGAGCCGATCCGCAAAGCGGATCTCGCGAAGCGAGGGCGCGGCTAAAGTTTCTAAATATCGAGATACAAGGTTGACGGCAAACCGGAATAAACTGCCAAATGCCACTAATTTTAAATTCATTATCTTTTAGTTCAGAACCAACACCATCTGCTTCTGCGCCTTTATCGAACCCGACAAGCTGGAAGCCAACCCTAGGCGGCTGCTCTTTCTTCGGAAAGTGAGTAAATTTGGGATAGACAATTAACCTTTGAGTTGAGTTACCAGTTGATTCTATTTCTTTCTTGAGTCCGGTAAAAGCCGTGTAATTTTTTCGTGCATAAAACAATGGATAGGTTTTGCCACCAAATTTTACTGTGTGCTGATTTTCAACATCATCAAAAGTAACTTCCCCTCTAATCATTCCTACTGCTGTAAAGAAGATTTTCTCAGAAAAATCTTCAGCCTCTTTATCTTCGGGTCGATCGCCCTTGGAATTATCGCGATCTTTTTCTAATGCCTTTTTATTATCTTCAGTCGCAGCTTTATCGCTTTTAGACTTATCGCTACTATCGGCTGCTGGTTGTTTTTCTTCTTCTTTTACTGCTCCTTCATCTTTGGCAGTTTTTTTCGTTTTAGTCGTTTGAGCTTGTCGATCGAAGGACTGAGTTTTAATATCCGCGATTTCTTCTGTTGCAGTTAAATCTACTTGTGCAGTTGGCAAAGGAGATCGACTCTCTTGAGTAACTTTGGCTGGTTCAGATTTTAGATCGGAAGAAACCTCAACATCGGGGGCTTTTTCTGATACGATAGTTTCAGTATTATACTTAGTCGAAGCAGCTTTGCTATCAGTAGTAGATGCGGCTTTTTTAGTGGCTTTTTTCTTACCCTTAGTTTTCGTAGTTTTTGCCTTCTTTGCTTTTGCTTCTAGGGGACTCCATTCGCCATCTACAAACTGGAACTGAGAGAATATTTCGTTGCATATTTTCAATTCTTGCTCATCAGTTGGTTTGTCTCCCTTTGCCCAATTCTCAAGCACTCCTGGGTCAATTTGAAATGAAGCTGCTAGTGCGATCGTAGATGCCATGATAATAAAGATTTCTCCACGGTCTATTTTGTTTTAGGAGTTAATTATAATATTTTAAATTATATTTATGGTAAAGTTTTTAATTCTTTTGTGCCATTAATAGAGATATATAGAACTCTATTAATCATATCTCGACCTGCGCTAATTTCTTTTTCAATAATCTCGATCGCAAAAAAGCATACTTTTAGTTGTTCGGAACGTAATAAATCTCCTTCTACGATAAATATAATGCCTGCATGAATTTCAGCAGATTGGGCAAATTTTTCAAAATCCTTGACATTGGCTGTAATTACAATTCTCTCTTCATTAAAAGCATATTCTAAGACTTCTCTATCGCTAGCTCCTAATAATCCTCGATCTCTTACTGCGATAGCATCAACTAACTTTTCTTCGCACAAAATAAGTGCAATACTAGGAGAAATATCTTCATCAATTAAGAACTTCATCCAATTTTTGGCCTACCGATAATTGGATAAGCTTTTGCATAAAGAGGAGCAAATTTCAAATCCAGTTTGGTCAAATAAGGATAATCTTCAATAAGATTTTTAATTGCTTCTCCGCGATCTATCACTTTCCCAATATGATGTACTGATAAACGAGAATTAGGAAATACTGTTTGACCACCCATAATCGTTGGATCGTTTATTAAATGGATTTTCCATTCATTAAACAATGATATCAGTTCTGATAATTCCTGAGTTATACTATTTAATTCTATGATAAAGAATTTAGCAAACTCTAAATTTGAAGCACTTTCGTCTATTGCTTTGACCAAACTTTGATACAAAGACATCCGATACTGAACTGAAAATTCAAAATTAATTTCTTTAAGCGCACGTAAATAAACTAAAGCGGCAAAAGAAAGGCGAGGTAAATCTGAAACAGGTTCAATAATCTTATATTCTATTTCTTTATACACTCTTTTTGGGGATAAACAAACAAAAGCTGCTGCTTCTGTTGGAGTAAAAATTGCTTCCATAATAAAAAAGTCGTCCCTGTCTAGGGACTATTTTAGCATTCTCGTCCCAGCTCGATTGTCATATTTTAATTTTTGTTATTCATAACTTTATAACTATAGACTTTAGCCTTTATTTTATTAATGCAGATAATTGGAGATTATCTGTACTTTAAACTCCTTAGTTGGGTTTTTTTGTTTTTAAAGTAGCGAGTAGCGAGTTTAAAATCTGCCAGTATCTTGACAAAATATACAAAGTGGAAATACTTAAAAAGCTTATGAGATCGCCGTTTAAAATTGAGACAATATTCTTCAAAATTGGCAATAAGGCAAAGAAATCATGGGATTAACCGCAGCAGAAATAGTCAATTTAGCTTTCAGTGGTGCAGTTCAAGCCACTGGTGGAGCTTTATCCCAAACGGCCATCGCCAAATCTAAACAACTTTGGCAAAAAATTAAAAACAAATTTATAGGTAATCCTATAGCTGAAGAGGCGATCGCAGACGCTGAAAAAGAAAAATCCCTAGATATATTAGAAGAAGAAATAATTCCGATGCTGCGATCGGCGATGCGGAAAGATAGCCAGTTCTCTCAGGATCTACAAAATATTGCTCGAGAAATTAACCAAGAGATCAACTCGAATACTGGCAATCAAACTAATATCTCAGTAGGAAATGTAAATGCTAGTGATAATGCGATCGGTATTGGCAATATTGATAATAAAGGTGGAAATATAGATTTACGCCGAGGTGTAAACGAAAAAAAGTAACTGTCCAAAAAGATGCGATCGCAACTGTCCTGCAAGTCGAAGGACAGGGAAATGTAGTTATTTTTCAAAGCACTACTCGTCAAACAAGTCGCGATCGAACTACAACTAAAGAAGAAACTAGCACTACTGTAATAGGGCCTAATCCCTACAAAGGTTTGTCTTACTTTGACGAAGAAGATAGCGATCGCTACTTTGGTCGAGAAACATCGATTGAGATACTTTGGCAAACATTTAAAGAAATTAACCAGCAAGATGATACGCTAAGATTATTGCCAATCCTTGGACCATCCGGTAGAGGTAAATCTTCCCTAGCCAGAGCTGGTTTGATTCCTGAATTAGTTAGAAATCCACTTTCAGCTATCAAAGAGGCTAAAATCGCTATTTTGACTCCAGGAACTCAACCTCTGAGAGCATTAGCAGGAGTTTTAGCTAAAATAGTTACGAACGATCTTGCTCCGATCGCAAAAACAAATGAATTTACCGAAGCATTAGAGCGATTAAATACAAAGCAAAAGTATGATGGATTAAAAGGAATTGCCGATCTGCTGCCAAATATTAACTCTTCACCTTTAATTATCTTGGTAGATCAATTTGAGGAAATATATTCTCTTTGTAAAGATACTAACGAGCGTCATGCTTTTATCGAAAATTTGCTTTATGCAGTAGGCGATCGCACTGGACGAGTTTCAGTTATTTTTACCTTAAGAAGCGACTTTTTAGGACAAACCAATAAAAATTCTGTCTTAAGTAAAGCAATAAGCGATCGCGGGTTTATTGTCCCCTCTATGAGTAAAGAAGAACTAAGAGAGGCGATCGCACTTCCAGCCTCAAAAGCCGAACATCCTCTAGATGCAGCAACTATCGATTTACTCATTGAACAAACCGAAGGACGAGATGGAGCTTTGCCGTTGCTTCAGTTTGCTTTATCAAGGATTTGGGAAGGTTTGAGAAAAAATATCGAACCTGCTCGAACTTTGAAGGATATAGGTGGAGTAGGTGGAGCATTGGCAGGAGAAGCTCAAAGAATTGTTGATACTCTTAATGAGAAAGAGAAGGCGATCGCAAAGAGAGTCTTTTTAGGTTTAGTTCAGTTTGGAGAAGGAGCTAAAGATACTCGTCGTCGTACCAAGCTCGAGCAGTTAGTTTCCCACACTGAACAATTAGAAGAAGTTAAAAGAGTAATCGATAATTTTGCTGGGATTAATGCTCGTTTAATTTCTCTATCTAGTGACACAAAAAATCAGATAGCAGAAGTAACTCACGAAGCTTTATTGGAACATTGGGATGAATTAAAGGACTGGATCGATGACAACCGTTCCTTTAAAAAATGGCAGAATCAATTACAACCATTTATTGAGAAATGGGAAAAGAGTGATCGAAATCCTGAAGGATTATTAAAAGGATTACAACTCGATGAAGCATTGAAATGGTTTAAGCTTCAAAAACAAGAACTTACTCAACCAGAAATAGAATATATTGAGTCATCTAAGCAATTTAGGGATAACGAATTAAAAGCAGAAAAAGAAAGAGCAAGAAGAGAATTAAAAAAAGAAAAACAAGCAACTAGAAATGCACAAATAGGAATTGCTGTTAGTACTACGATCGCTTTAATAGGAATAGGATTGGGATTATTTGCTAAAAGGCAAGCTCTTATTGCAAATTTAAGATCCAAAGCAATTATTGCAGAAAGCAGACTTTCCAGTAATCCAGTAGAAGCTTTAGTGATGGCGATGGCAGCTTACACTCAAACAAAAGAAAATGGATTAGAAGAAGAGGTATCGAGACCTTATTACTCTCTATCAGAATCAATTGATCGCGCCAGAGAGTTATTCAAAATTGGTCATACAGGTGCTGTCTGGTCAGTAGCATATAGCCCAGATGGTTCTCAAATTGCTTCTGCGAGTGAGGATGAAACGATTAGAGTCTGGGATGTAAAACAGCAAAAAGAAATATTTCAATTACAAGGTCATACAAGTAATGTTACTTCA
>CAYWIH010000204.1:0-5002 GCA_964458305.1 uncultured bacterium
AGCTAGATATATGGCAATTTATTTTATAAAATATTAAGATTGTCAAATTTACTTATTTATCGGGGAGACTTGCCAAATGTCAAGGGGAGATTTAAGCTGAAAATTAAGATCGAATATTTAAAATTAGTCCCATAATTATAAACAAGTTCACCCGATCGCCCCCACATCTCGATTGATTGATACGGTGCTAGTGATTTTCTATTTAGCCAAGTATAGCAACATCAAACAGAAAATATATTAGTCCAGCCCAATCAAGATATCGATCGCTACCTTTTAAAGAGTAAAATAAGAAAAAATTTTAGAAAATAGGAACTTAAGTATGAGCCAGGAAGAAGTTAGCCAGCAATGGGCAAATTTTCTGAAAAATAAAGGAGAATGGCACGGATCTTTTACCAAATTTTCTGCAGAAGGAATCGAACTGACAAACGTTCCCAGTATTTTATCCCTAGAACCCTTTAGCAAGCAAAAAGCCCGCCTTACTCTGCGACGTTTTTATCCCCAAACAGATCCTAACAAAGAACCAATTGCCAGAACATTAATGCAAGAATTTCAACCTCCTTTAGCTCCAGATCTGTTTTTTTTTGAGAGCGGATCTTTTTGTCGGGGAATGATGCAAATCGAAGATGATTCTAGTCCCACGATCGAATTCGGATTAATCAATAAAAATCGTCGCTCCCGTCAAGTTCAAAAATACAATCGCAACGGCAATTTAGAATACGTTACTTTAATTCGCGAACAAAAATATCCCAACACTCCCAAAGGTGAAAACCTGCCAATAGATGCTTTACTAGGAACGAGAAGGGGAGAAGCGATCGAAGTAGATCGACAAATGCAAGTCAAACACCATAAAATCTCTACTCAATTCGATCGAACTGGCGATATTTTAACTCGAGTCACTATCGTTGACGGAGAAGAATATACCAAGACAGGCAAAATTGACGGTTCGTTAATAGATTTTGAGAGCGAAAAAATATTACTACTTGAAGATGGTGCTTGGGCTAATTTTCCCAGTCCAATTAAATCCGATCGAGCCTTTAGATTTGAAGTAGGCTGGCTGTTTGCAGAAAATTCCAGTCAAAGACTCAAAAGATGTTACAACGAAAAAGGACAATGGATTAGCACGATTTCGATCGTAGAATCTAAAGTATAGCTCGAAGGGAAAAAGAGAATGTTCAAAAGAAAAAAAAAGAAACGCACCAAAAAACTCTTCGGAATGAAAAATATAACCCGATTTTCCCGCTATTGGAAAATAATACTCTGGTCGACCGTGATAATTCTCCTCATTACTGAATTCGGTCGCGAATTGATGGGGATTTATTAGGGACTAAATTTGTGGTATTTTCATTTGTAAGCCTCGCATCCTGCAGCAAAACCAAAGCCAGAGCAGGAGTATTTCATACCCCCCACGGTATCGTCGAAACACCTAGATTCATGCCAGTCGGCACTCTCGGAACTGTTAAAGGAATTACACCAAAACAATTACAAGAAGTTCGATCGCAGATGATCCTGGCTAATACTTATCACCTTCACTTACAGCCAGGAGAAAAAATAGTCTCCGATCTCGGAGGTCTTCATAAGTTTATGGCATGGCCAGGGCCAATTTTAACCGACTCGGGCGGATTTCAAGTTTTTAGTCTCAGCGAACTTCGGAAAATAGAAGAATCTGGAGTAACTTTTCGCTCCCCTAGAGATGGTAGCATCATCGCAATCAGCCCAGAAAAATCGATCGAAATTCAAAATGCTTTGGGTGCAGATGTAATTATGGCCTTTGACGAATGTCCCCCCGCTCATGCTACTAAAGCAGAAGTAGAAATCGCCACACAAAGAACTTATCGCTGGCTGACTCGATGCATCCAAGCCCATCAAAGACCCCAAGAACAAGCTTTATTTGGTATCGTTCAAGGAGGAATATATCCAGATTTACGCTCCTTTTCAGCTCGATCGTCGATCGATTTGGATTTACCCGGTTACGCGATCGGTGGGGTAAGTGTCGGCGAAGATCCTCGCTTAATTAATGAAATAGTTCGCTCGACTGCTCCATTATTGCCCCATAATAAACCCCGTTATTTGATGGGAGTCGGTACTTATCGAGAAATGGCCGTCGCGATCGCCTCGGGAGTTGATTTATTTGATTGTGTCATTCCGACTCGTTTGGGCCGACACGGTACTGCTATGGTAGCAGGAGAAAGGTTGAATTTGAAAAATGCTCGTTTTCGCGAGGATAAGTTACCTTTAGATCCTAATTGCGATTGTTACACTTGCAAAAATTTTAGTCGCGCTTATCTCAATCATCTGATTAAATCTAAAGAAATGCTCGGTTATATCTTACTTTCTATTCATAATATCGCCGAGTTAATTAACTTTACTAGAAAAATCAGACAAGCAATAATTGAAGATCGCTTTACTATCGAATTCGATCGCTGGTTGGATCTTTATTTTACTTCTGATAGTTAGGCAGCCATCTATGAGCGATCGCGAGTTTCTTTACCAGCAACCACAATCATCTTAAAAACTAAAAGTATTGCGGATAGTGAGAACGTAGATTAAATTTTTATTTTGATTATGTTCTGGATTAGTAATGACAATAAAACCTGGAGTAATAGCAATATTTTTAGTTGCTTCAATGCGATAAAAGGCCTCCCAATGCAATGAAGTCCCTTCATCCCGAAAATTTTCGCCGAGATCGTTGGCGATCGCTTTGGGTGGTTGACCGATGACAATACCCCCTAAATTCCCTTCACCACCTAAATCCAGAAAAGCTAAGGTTGTAGCCCAAGTGAAAATATCTGCTTGTGGTTTGCCCTCTAAATCGTTTGCTGTAGCTCTTATCCAACCGATCCGCCCGCCGAGGATAAAATTAGGAGCGATCCTAAATCCTAATTCTGCTCCCAAAGAATTGCCGATGAAATCGTTAGAATCTGGAAAAGGATCGTTTGCGATCGCGCTACCCGTTCCGGTGTTGACATTATTGTAAGAACGCACGTAGGTCAAAGTAAAGATCGTCGGATCGTTTGGTTGTAAAGTTAATTGGGCGATCGCGCCGTTAGGACGATTAAAAATTCCTGTTTCAAGAAGAGTGGGACGACTGGCAATATACCCTAAAGATAGATTAACTGCTTTGCCAAAATTGTGAGATAGGCCGACTCCTGCTCCACCCCCCTGTCGCAGAATGGGATTTTCTCGCCCGAAAGTAGAGATAGATCCCTTACCACTGCCGCTAAATAAAGAATTTGCTTTAGGAACGAAATCCCCCAAACCAATGCCGACTGGACTGAAATTAACTCTTGTTTGTTTGGCGATCGCAAAACGATACTGTAAATCGACTAATTCCGGTTTGTTTTCATCGTTTCCATCAAACCCCAAATTAGCCATTTTCGTCCCCGTAGCATCTTCAAATTCTGGGATATTAATAGCTTCTAAACGAATTCTGAGCCTGTCTTTTCCGGTAAAGCTAGTATCAAAATTGAGGCGAACTCGATCGCTAAAAGTAAGATTATCGTCTACTGCTTCGGTGCTACCGTCGGCTTTTTCGCTGCCACCTGCCTTAGCAACAGCAAAGATGATTTCTCCTTTAAGTCGGGTTAAGGGTGAAAATTGTTGCGTTTCTAAATTAGTAATTTTTGCTTCTAGATTATCTAATTTATTATCGAGAGTTATTAATTCTGTGGCAAAATCCTGCTGTAAGCGTTTCAATACGGCTAAATCTTCTCGCTCGATCTGGGTTTGAGTTTTAATCAGTTTATTAATCTCGGACAAGCAAGCATTTAATTTCAAAGCAAATTCGTATCGAGTTAACTTCTGCTTCTTTAAATGAGTTGGATCTCTTTGAGATTTGCTAGCAATGCAATTATAGCGTTCTCCTAAAGATTTTAGGGCTTGAAAGCTCCAATCTTCTGGACTGACATCGGATAACTTAGAAACAGAAGTAAATTGATTTGGAGATTGGTTTTCTCTTTTTTCTAAGGGTAATAAATCCCCAGCAATTGCAGTCCTTGCTAGGATTATTTGGGAAAGAGCGATCGCATTTAAACCAAGCTTTAAAGCCTTCTGGCAAAGTCTTAAATTGATTTTTTTCATAGATGCTTGCCATATCTACACCAGGCAAAAGAAAGTTGAGATAGAGAATATTTATCGTAGATCGCTCTGTAAATTTCTCCTAGAAACTTTAGCAAATAGAAACACAAAAGAAGATTCGATCTATTTAATTATTTGCAAACGTTTTTCGCAAAGATCGATTATAGATTCGGTAAAGGGGGATCTTTCTGGAAAGATTGTACTTATATAGATATGTCTTACTAAAGTTAAAGTATTGTAAGCTTGCACCGAAAAACGAATCTTTTCACCTCTCAATTCAACTAATCTTCGTTCCATTGCTGCCTCGCGATCGCCTAAAGCATCGGTATTACCTAAAGTACGCAAGCTTTGTTCTGTCAGATGAGCGATAAAATTACCAATATCTAAAGCCGGATCTCCCTGACAATATAAATCTAAATCCAGCAAATAAAGACGATTTCCATCTACAAGAACCTGATCGGGATAGAAATCGCGATGAATGCCCGTTATCTTTGGTTTAGGAATAGCCGCACCGAGTTCTTCAGATGCTGTTAAAATTCTTTCTAGACGTTGCTGCCATTGGGGATATTTTGGGAAAAGTTTTGGTAAAAGATTCCTTAAAATATTCAGTTCGTCACTCAAAGAATGACTGCGGTGAGAAGGGATATTAGTTCGATGCAGTTTATGGGCCAGATCGACGATGCGCTTTGCTAGATCTAGACCTTGCGATCGCGGTAAAAGCACAGTAGAAACTACCCCGGGGACTTTTTTTTGCAACCACATTTGAAAATCTGGAATCGTCCCGATCGGTTCGGGTACGGAAATATTGTCTTTACTGTCGGCATCGAAACCAGAACCCCAGAGGGCATTAACAACCTCATAGCCATGAAGATCTAAACCTTTTGCTCAGACTTTGCCTATTAAAGTAATTGTCTCTCTAAGACCGTTT
>CAYWIH010000205.1:0-4918 GCA_964458305.1 uncultured bacterium
TGTCGATTCTAGGAATCTGAAACTATAATCTTTGATTTAGTTTTAGAATGTCAACTTATTACCTTCGTAAATCTTTTTGAACTTACGAATACTTTAAAAAAGATGGTATCTTGAGTTCTTGAAAAAAATTGCCATAATTTAGCACGTTATTGCGATTTTTCGCTAAATTGTTTTGGCGTAACGCCAACAACCCGCTTAAAGTATCTAGTCAAGTGGCTTTGGTCGCAAAAACCGACAAGAGTTGCGATCGCAGCAATGCTGATTCGATCTTGTTTTAGTAAATACTTGGCTTTTTCAATTCGACAGAGCAATATATATTGGTGT
Source organism: uncultured bacterium (assembly GCA_964458305.1). Taxonomy (GTDB): domain Bacteria; phylum Cyanobacteriota; class Cyanobacteriia; order Cyanobacteriales; family JASJDA01; genus JASJDA01. The sequence goes on from CAYWIH010000205.1 coordinate 325, forward strand.
GGTGTTTTACCCGTACTATTTTTAAACAATCTGATAAAGTAATACGGACTTATTTGCACCAGACTAGCAAGTTCGATTATTTTTAAATCGCGATCGAGATTTGCTTGAATATACTCGATAACCTGTCGAATTTTCGATCGCGATAATCCATTTTGATAGCTAGAAAGTTTGGCTTTTTGAGTAGCGTATTTCCGTAATAAATGAATTGCTAAGGTGGTTTTGAGGCTGTCGATTAATAAATTACTACCAATTTGGCTGAACTCTAATTCGTCTTTTAAAGTAGCGAAAATTCCTGCTATTAGCGGATCTCGATCGTCCATAAATCGAGGGATAAGTTCGATGCGATCGCAATCTACTAAATCTCGACCTACTTGTTGCAAAAGTTCTGGTTCGACTGCTAAGATTCCGAATTTTGCCGGAGTTTTCCAATTACAGCGATGGACGATTCCAGCAGGGATAATAGCAAGATCTCCTTGAATTCGCCTTTCTGATTTAACCTTTCCATCTAACCATCTTTCTCCTGGTGCTGTTGAATTAGAAAGATCGCAAACAATTACGTGGGTGGTATGCTGGTGTTTCTCACACTCAAATGCTTGCTGTTGATGAATTTCAAGGTGAATGCCATTCCATCTTGAACTTGCAAGTAGAGGAGGTTGAGGTAAAAATTCATTTGATGCCGACTCTATTCTATAGTCAAGAATTTTAATTGTTTTTTCTTGCATAAATGCTTTTTGAAAACAAATATATAAAATTAATACCCGAAATTTACCCCCCAATTTGGGCAAATTCAGGTATCTTGACTTAAATTAATTTATTGTGGCTTTTTTCTAGAACAGGCCGAGAGTTAAAGACTCGTCGATCGGCATTGTCGCACCAATTCCCAACCAAATAGCTACTAAAAGTCCAAATAAGAACACTGTAGTAGCCAGAGGACGACGGAAAGGATTGCGGAATTTGTTAACACCTTCGATAAAAGGAACGCACATCAATCCTATAGGAATTCCGGCCATCATGGCGATTCCGATTAACTTATTAGGAACGATGCGAAGAATTTGGAATACTGGATAAAAATACCATTCTGGAAGGATTTCTAGGGGAGTAGCGAAAGGATTAGCAGGTTCGCCAATAATAGCCGGATCTAGTACGGCTAAACCGACTAGCAATCCAAAAGTACCGAGAATTACGATCGGAAAGACATAAAGCAGGTCGTTAGGCCAAGCAGGTTCGCCGTAATAATTATGACCCATACCTTTAGCCAGTTTAGCGCGTAATTTAGGATCGCTGAGATCTGGTTTTTTTAAGATAGACATTGGATGGGATTTCTCCTGAATAGATTGAGAAACGACAGGTCGTATAATTGGCAATACAACCCAAACAGAGGCGATCGGATTTTGTTGCTGTTGCGATCGCCTTTAAAATTGAGACAATTTACAAAGGGCCAGAAATACCTTGTTTGCGAATCATGATGAAGTGCATCAACATAAATACTGCAATCAACCAGGGTAAAACGAAGGTGTGTAAACTGTAGAAGCGAGTTAAGGTTGCTTGTCCGACACTCGCACCACCGCGCATCAATTCCACGATTTGGTCGCCGACGACGGGGATAGCAGCGGGTACTCCAGAAACGATGTTTACAGCCCAATAGCCTACTTGATCCCAAGGTAAAGAGTAGCCAGTTACGCCGAAAGAAACGGTGATTACGGCCATTACTACTCCGGTGATCCAAGTTAGTTCGCGGGGCTTTTTAAATCCTCCGGTCAGATAAACTCGGAAAACGTGCAAAATCATCATCAGCACCATCATGCTAGCAGACCAGCGATGAATGGAGCGGATCAGCCAACCAAAACTGACCTCATTCATGATATATTCTACGGAGGTGAATGCTTCGCTGACAGTTGGCTTGTAATAAAAGGTCATGCAAAACCCAGTAGCGAACTGGATCAGGAAACAGACTAGGGTTATGCCACCCAGACAGTAGAATATGTTGACGTGGGGCGGCACGTATTTGGTACTAACGTCGTCCGCGATCGCTTGAATCTCTAAGCGTTCTTCGAACCACTGATATACTTTTGATTCGGTTACTTGTTTGGAAAACATGAAGCCTTGTGAGTTATTTAAGGATTGTTTGCTTGTTGGTGCGTCCGCAAATATTTGAAAATTCTGAATTTTTCGAACGCATCCGTTTTTTTCACCTAATCCTCTACAACGGATTATAGTGTAATGTAGTCTGAGGTTTGTTATTTTCGGATTTTTGTTGGATCTGCTACAGATCTAACCTTGGCTTAAGCGAGTTAATTTAAATCTCCTTCCCCAATGAATTTAACACAACAAATATCGAGCTTTACTTTGAGAAAAAATTGAAAATATTGTTGTTTTTGACACTAACGATCTTAAAATAATCTCGGCATTCTCTCCCGTTTATAAAGATTTTTTCTAACATTTCCCCCCTCAAAGTTGCTAAAATCCCTATTTAAAGTCAAAAATTAAGCAATACTTAAAAGTAAGTAAAATTAGTTTGTCTTATGGGAAAAAAAGTTGTCCGGGTAGCTGCCATACTCGCTTTATCCTTCATAATTTCTTTAGTTTGGTGGATGCCTTCTGCCTCTGCTTTTACAGAAGAGCAAAAGTTAGTACTACAATCGTGGCGAATTGTCAATCAAGCTTACGTAGATGAGACCTTTAACAACCAAAATTGGTGGTTTTTGCGGCAAAAATTTTTGAAACGGGATCTGCGCGATCGCGAAGTTGCTTATCAAGCAGTAGAAGAAATGCTGGGAACTCTCGACGATCCTTACACGCGGCTACTCAGACCTCAAGAATACAAAAGTTTGCAAATTAATACTTCTGGAGAATTATCGGGAGTAGGCTTGCAGATTAATAATAATCCAGAAACAGGACAATTGGAAGTAGTTGCCCCTCTAGCCGGATCTCCTGCAGAAAAAGCAGGTATCGCACCAAAAGACCGTATCTTGGAAATAGACGGGATTAGAACTACTTCTTTGAGTCTCGACGAAGCTGCGGCAAAAATGCGGGGTAAAATTGGCACTACAGTGTCTTTGACGATCGAATCTGGCAAAGAAGCAGAGCATAATACCAGAATAGTAGATTTAGTGCGCGATCGCATTTCTTTAAATCCGGTTGTTGCTAACCTCGACGATCGATCTGGAGCAAAAATTGGTTATTTACGTCTCAATCAATTTAGTGCTAATGCAGCTCGAGAAATTGCCCATTCTGTGGTTAGATTGGAAGAAGAAGGAGCAGATGGCTACATTCTCGATTTAAGAAACAATCCTGGTGGTTTGCTGCAAGCAGGAATAACTATTGCTAGATTGTGGTTGGATGAAGGTACGATCGTTTATACGGTAAACAGACAAGGAGTTTTCGATAGTTTTGAATCTTACGGGCCGGCCCTAACTGAAGATCCTCTCATACTTTTGGTCAATCAGGGAACTGCTAGTGCCAGTGAAATTTTAGCAGGGGCTTTACAAGATAACGATCGCGCTACCCTAGTAGGAGAGAAAACTTTTGGTAAAGGTTTGATTCAGTCTTTATTTGAATTACCTGATGGTGCTGGTTTGGCGGTTACGGTGGCTAAATACGAAACTCCCAATCATAAGGATATCAATAAATTAGGCATCCTTCCCGATGATGTTGTTTCTCAAGATCCGATTAGTTTTCAACAAATAGGATCTGATGCAGATAAACAATATCAAGAAGCAGTGCGTTTGTTAACTGCTGGATCGATTTTAGCTGATGCTAGCTAGTTTTCGATTAAGAGATTTTATTAGTTAAGCGATCGTCTTTTAACTCGATCGCTTTTATTGTGGCAAATATATCATTTTAATTACTGTAGCCTGATTTTAGTTAATTTTTACCGACATTCATCGACTATTTTATTTGCTTCTTGCCAAACTCTATCGTAGGCAATTGGTGAGTTAACAATATTTACATTCAGAGTATTTTTTGTAAAATCGTACGCATAGCTTAGTTCGATCGTTATTGGAATAATTATACGCTTTGTAATATTAATATTGCCTCTATCTCCTCCTTTAATTTGGACTTTATGTCCGTCAATTTCTTTACCGTTATAGGTCTGGAGACATCTGGCATGATGGGCAGAAACTTGATAATAAGATTTACTCGAATTTTTAGCAATAACGGGTAAAGCAAAGTTAGGGATCGATAAACTCGCAATTGCCGTTAAAGTGGCGATCGAGTTATATTTTTTGTTTTTGATACTATTCATAGCTTGTTGTGTTCTTGCCAATCAGTACGTTCAATTATTATTACAATAAACTGGATGACAAGATGTTAATTTTTTTATGCAAAATTTGAAAAAGTTTAGCTTCTTCTAAAAATTATTTCTTATAATTGCTAATTCTAGAATTTTATGGAAATATTATTGCTAATCTTTTATACCTTCTGGAATTAGTTAATTAATTAGCTTACCATTTGTAGAGATAATTATTAATCAATATCTATTTTTTACTTTTATTGAATAATGTACAAATACAATCCTTTTCTAGCATTCACATCAAACTTTAAACCCACTTCCATTTCTGTTATTGCTTCTATTTCTGTTTCTGATTTGTCA
>CAYWIH010000206.1:0-4904 GCA_964458305.1 uncultured bacterium
ATTAAATTTTTAAATAGTCCCAAGCTTTTGTGTAATAACCAAAATCGAATAAATTGGGGTGTAAAATTTCTGCTAAAATTTCGATCGAATCGACTAATCTAGGACTGGGACGATTAAAATATGCATTACCGTCGGTAATATAAACGCGCTCGTTTTTAACTGCTTTTAAATTATACCAACCTTCATTTTCAGTTAAAACTTTTGATTCATTTTTAGTGCGATCGAGGTCGAAACCGCAGGGCATAATAATAATTACATCTGGATCGGTTTTTAGGATTTGTTCCCAAGTCAGATAGGGAGCATTTTGTCCTTTTAAACTCAATCTATTTTTACCTCCTGCTTTAGTTATTAATTCTGGCAGCCAACTACCGATACCCATTAAAGGTTCAGTCCATTCTAAAGCAATTACGGTCGGCAAACTATCTCGATCGAGGTTGTTAATTTTAGTTTCGATCGCATTTATTCTCGAGTTTAATTGTTGCAAAATTGGTTGAGAATCGAGGTTCAATATTTTAGCGACGCGATCGATGTCTGACCAAACATCGGCTAAAAGATGAGGTTGTAAAGAAATAATTTGAGGATGACTATTAATCAGTTGAGAAACAGATTTTTCTACGTCGCTAAAATTAACCGCACAAACGTCGCAGCGATCTTGAGTGATAATGTGAGTTGGTGCTAATTTATCGATAATATCTGTTTTTACTTGATAGATACTCAAAGCAGAATCTAAAAGTATTTGCACCTCAGCATCTATTGCTACGCTAGGTTTTTGAGAATCTAATCTTGCTGCGGTACAAACGGGGAGTTTTTTTATTTCTGGGGGATAGTCGCATTCGTGGGATCTTCCTACTAAACTATCTATTAAGCCTAAAGATGCGATGATTTCCGTAGCCGAAGGTAGTAAAGAAACAATTTTATGCATGGTTATTTATTGTTTTAAATTTTAGTAGCGATCGCAGTATTTCAACCTTTCACCCCGCTACTGACATCGTTGGGAATGATATATTTTTGCACGAAAAGAAATAAAATCAAAATTGGCGCGATCGAAATTACCGATCCTGCTGCTATTAAACGCCAATCTAAGGAAAATGTTCCGGCAAGGTCTACTAAGCCTCGGGGCAGGGTATAATATTCGGGACTGTCTAAGACGATTAAAGGCCAGAGAAAGTCTCCCCACGATCCTATAAATACGAATATAGCTAAAGTTGTCAGTGCCGGACGCACTGCTGGAATCATAATATGCCACCACAATCCTAATTCAGAACAACCATCGATGCGGGCTGCTTCTTCTAATTCTTTGGGTACGTTTAAGAAGGCTTGTCGCAGTAAAAATATCCCGAATGCCGAAGCAATACTGGGAAAGATCAACCCTAAGTAAGTATCTCTGAGGCCTAACTTAACTGTAATTACGTATAATGGTATCATTAATAATTGAAAGGGTATTGTTATGGTGGATACTACCGTGGCAAAAATGAAATCCCTTCCTTTAAAATTTAATCTCGCTAGAGGATATGCGGCTAAGGAACAAAATAATAAATTTAAAACTACTGTTAGGCTGGCAACTATAGTACTGTTGAAAAGATATCTCCCGAAAGGATAGTTTTGCCAAACGATGCGAAAATTATTTAAGGTGGGTTGGCTTGGTATTAATTGTGGTGGAAAGCCAAAAATATCTTCTGAGGGTGATTTTAAAGAAGTACCGATCAGCCAAAGAAAGGGGAAAATTACTGCAATAGCGATCGCCGTGAGTAGTAAGTATATCCACAGAGTTTTTAGTTGTTTGTTTTGTATTGGGAATGTCATACCCAACCTGTATAAGATTGTATTTAGATAATACTACTTTAATTAATTGATTTTTGGCGATCGCCTCAAGCTTTTTGAATTTGTTTCGGTAATAATTCTTTAATTTTATCGAGCAGCAGATCTGGATCGATCGGTTTGGTTAAATGAGCGTTAGCCCCTACCATTTCAGTCCATTTTTTATCTACTCTACTGGATTTAGAGGAACAGACAATAATCGGAATTTCTCGATCGTTTGGATTTTGCCGTAATTGACGACACATTTGCCAACCACTCATCCCTTTCATTACTATATCCAAGATCATTATTTCTGGTCGATAGATTTGGATTTGTTGCATTGCTTCTTCGGCACTGGCTACACTTAATACTTGAAATCCATATTTTTCTAAATGCATTTCTAAGGATTTTCTGTATAGGATGCTGTCATCAACTACGAGAATTTTAACCATTTAATTTATTTCTCGATCGGAATATTTTATTATTACTTATTCAAATTAATTCAAATCTTTATAAAAAATCTATAAAGAAACGATTAGAAAAATTAATGCATTTTTGAGATTTAGACTGTTTGACCTATCATTAAGCATTTTTGGCAATTTTTGTCAGCGATCGGCTCGTTCGGACAATTCTTTAATTGAAATTTGCGATCGATCTAATAGCTTTTTCTTACTGGTTACATCATAGCTCTTTTCAGTAATTTTACGTAAATAATTTTAACTAGAAAATTTCTAGTCGTTTTAATTTAATTTAAAACTTATTTTTGTAAGATAAACTACTTATATTAAAATTTTGATAAAATTTAATGTTTGCTTCAAGTAAATGATAGGATACTTAAGATTAATTCAAATTAGCTAAAATGACGATCGCTCCTAGAAATTCTTAGCAATGAAAGCGATCTCTTCTTCTACCCAAACAACACCTTTAATCAAAGATCCCGATCGTCTCGAAAGCCGTCTTCAAGAAATACCGATCGAACCTGGTGTGTATTTAATGCGGGATAAGAGCGATAGTATTTTATACATTGGTAAATCAAAAAAATTGCGATCGAGGGTAAGATCTTATTTTCGCGAGGGGCAAAACTTAAGCCATCGTATTGCTAATATGGTGCGACAAGTATGGGAAATTGAATTTATCGTTACCGATAGCGAAGCTGAAGCATTAGCCTTAGAAGCAAATTTAATTAAACAACATCAGCCATATTTCAACGTCCTCCTCAAGGATGATAAAAAATATCCTTATGTTTGTATAACTTGGTCGGAAGACTATCCCCGGATTTATATTACTCGTAAAAGACGCAAACAGCAGCAAAAGGATAAATATTACGGGCCTTTTGTCGATGCGGGAAAATTACGCAGCACTTTAGATATCGTAAAACGAGTTTTTCCCCTTCGTCAGCGTCCGAAACCACTATTTAAAGATCGTCCCTGTCTAAATTACGATCTTGGATTGTGTCCGGGTGTCTGTCAAGAATTAGTTACTCCCGCAGAATACCATCAAATGGTGCAAAAAGTAGCGATGGTATTTTCTGGAAGGACGGGAGAATTAATCGATATTTTACAGTCTGGTATGGAAAAAGCAGCAGCAGAATTAAATTTTGAAGAAGCTGCTAAATTACGCGATCGCCTCAAAGCTTTAGATATCCTTACCAGCGATCGAAAAGTAGCTTTACCTGACGATACGGTAACTCGAGATGCGATCGCGCTAGCAAAAGACGATCGACACTGTTGTATTCAATTATTTCAGATTAGGGCCGGTCGTTTAGTCGGTCGTTTGGGATTTTTTGCCGAAGGTCGATCGAATACACCTGGGGCTATTTTACAAAGAGTTTTAGAAGAACATTATGCCACGGCAGAAGGGCCGGAAATTCCTACAGAAATACTGGTACAGCATCCCCTACCCGATGAAGATATTTTGACGGCATTTTTGAGCGATCGCAAAGGTCGTAAAGTAAACATAGTTAACCCTCAGCGTCAGCAAAAAGCAGAATTAATCGAAATGGTCGAGAAGAATGCTTTATACGAATTAGAAAGAACTCAACGTCATGCCGATCGGACTATAAAATCGCTGCAAGATTTAACAGAAATACTCGATCTTCCCGAATTACCAAAAAGGATCGAAGGTTACGATATCTCTCACATCCAAGGTAGCAATGCTGTTGCTTCTCAAGTAGTCTTTATCGATGGAGTTGCTGCCAAACAACATTATCGTCACTATAAAATAAAAAATCCCGAAGTAAAAATCGGTCATTCCGATGATTTTGCTAGCATGGCTGAAGTTATTAGCCGTCGCTTTCGTAAAAAAGAAAATCTTCCCGATCTAATCATGATAGACGGAGGAAAAGGACAGTTATCTGCTGTAGTAAACGTCCTCCAAGAAATGGATCTTTTGCAGAATTTAAAAGTAATAGGTTTGGCAAAACAGCAAGAAGAAATATTCTTACCCTACCACTCAGATGCGATCGATACCGATCCAGAACAACCAGGTGTCCAATTATTAAGAAGAGTTCGCGACGAAGCACATCGATTTGCTGTTAGTTTTCACCGTCAGCAAAGAATGAAAAAAAGCAGGCGATCGCGTTTAGATGATATTCCGGGTTTGGGTTTTCACCGTCAAAAACAACTTTTAGCCCATTTCCATTCGATCGATTATATTCGTGCTGCTTCGGTTAAACAATTACAAGAAGTTCCCGGAATTGGTTTGAGTTTGGCTGAGGAAATTTATAACTATTTTCATTAGTAGGAAATATCTCAAATGGACGAAGAAAAAATTTTTAGAAATGCGATCTTAGCAGCAAAATCTACTGATGATTTACGTATTTGTGTTTTGTGTGAAAATAAAATTAAAAAAATTTCACCAGAAATAGGCACACTTACCAATGTTAAGAGGCTTTATACGAGATTGTACGAACTTGAAGAAATTCCAGCAGAAATCGGTAAGCTATTCAATTTAGAAACTATCGAAATAATCAATAGTAAAGTTAAAGAAATTCCAGCAGAAATCGGTAAGCTATTCAATTTAAAAACTATCGAAATAATCAATAGTAAAGTTAAAGAAATTCCAGCAGAAATAGGAAATTTAGTCGCTCTTGAAACTCTCAATTTAGG
>CAYWIH010000207.1:0-4833 GCA_964458305.1 uncultured bacterium
AGACTGCCCGGATTTACTTACTGGAGCGGATTTGGCGGGTTGTTTTGTGCAATTTTGAATTGGCTGTTGCGGTTCTGCATTTTGCTGTGCAGTTTCGCACACCGGATTTCCATTTTGCATTCTTAATTGTCTTGGAGCATCTTGGACAGTCGGATCGTCCTTAGTTTCTACTTCTGGGGGTGTAGGACTGGTTATACTGACTTGCCGTATTACTTGGATCGCGATTTTGCCCAGGGCTGTTAACTTTTTAAATGCTCTCGATACGGTCGATCGATTTATCTCCAGTTTTTGAGCTATGGTTTCGATCGACAGCAGCAGCTTCCGATCGCCGAAGGGGTTCATTGTTTTGATAAACAAAAGAATTCTGATTTCTGATGCGCTCAGTCCTTTTGTCTCCTCGATCGCAAAAGAGTTGGTAAGCTTAAAGAATGTACTGCTCATAATATCTCCAAAAGTTTATATGTCAGCTACGAGGCACATAGCCTCGCAGATCGTGAATTAATCTTTAAAATTAGTTCGATCGATTAATTCCGTATTTTTCGAGATATCGCTGATACATTCCCTCGCAATAACCTTCCCAATAATTCGGATTGCTTATCATTTCAGGGTCGGAGTCGGCTTCTGCTATTCGACTGTCCCAATGTCCTAAAGCCTCTGCTTGACAATTAAAGGAACGATTTCCTTGTTGTCCAATGTAATTACTCTTTATCATGAAAGAAGTCCCTCCTTTTGAGGGGTCTAGATTGAAGGCGATCGCAAGACTTTCTCAGGGTGATGCGGTCGTCTTTTGGTTTACATATTTCATTATAATTGGCCACCCTAACTAAATCAAGAAAAAAATTCTCTAAATAATTAGTCCGGCAAGTTATAATTAAACATAAAAAGGAGAAATAAGTTTTATATGGCTCGAGGTAGACCGGGTGGAAATCCCGATATTAAAGAATACGGTTTTAAAACAGATCGCGAACATCCTCTCTCAAAAAAAATTACTTTAAGAGTAGATGAACCAACTAGAGAAGCTCTCAAAGCTGGTAAACTTCCTAATTGGTCGGAAATAGCTAGATCTGCTATAGAAAAAGCACTAGCAGAAGTAGAAGAAAAAGAAAGACAGGACAAAGAAGATTTAAAATCTGCATGAGCAAACCCTTCAGCCTCACGGATAGAGCATTTTAAATGGATTAAGTGGCAACAGAGAAGTTGCCAAGAAGTATTTATTATCAAGAGCTTTATGGCAATCCTTTTGTAATGTAAGGCAAAAATACTACATTAGGAGGTACAAGCTAAATGGCGGACGCAGAAATTAAAAGTCAATCGATCGCCCTCAACGAAAAACCCCGGACTAATTAAAGTTCGGGATTAATTGTGTGGTATTGATTATCTAAGAAAGTGATCTAACTAATTCTAAAAAAAGATCGAGAATAACAATGTAAAAATAACTAGTAAAATTAATCTTTAAGATTAAAGTTAATTATACAAAATTAATTATACAAAATAATTTATGCAAAAAATACCAATACTTGGCATAGAGATCGCTACTTGGCATAGAGGTCACAGAAGTTGCTGCTGATACTTTTGCCAGTTTAAAGGATAATCGATGGAATGAAGCAGATAATGAAAGCCGCAAACCTTAAAGGAGTAGATCTCCTTGGTGTCGATCTTAAAGGTGCAAATCTTTTTCGTGCCAATTGTCACAATACTATTCTTCTCGGTGCTGATTTATATGGCGCAAATTTAAAAGGCGCGATCGGGCTTGAAGTCGAACAAATTAAAAAAGCTAAAAATTGGCAATCAGCTATATACTCAGGAGAATTTAAGCAAAAACTCGATCGTTCAAAATAAAAAACCCCGGACTAATTGAAGTCTGGAGTAAAAAAAATTGAATAAATTTAGCAAACAGGTGCTTATGACCCTGTGAGAATTTTTCAATCATTCTTAATATTTTATTGAAATAAGTTACGCTCGAAGCTACTCCCAAGACAATATCCTATAAATTGTTAATTCTTTATTCCTATAATTACGGAACAATTACAAGATTCAGCCGATTTTTTCAACTTAAGTTGTAGATATTATTGAATTAGAGTATAACTTTTCCATATACTATCAAATTTAACTAAGAGTTATGCAATAATATCTTTAGGTAAAATCAAATGAAAGTTTATCAAAAACTTTTTCTAGGAGTCATAATTTCTTCATTGCTTTTAGGAATATTAGGAGCAGTTTCTTTTTCAATTAATAATAAAATTCAACAAGACAATCAATATATTATCGATAATTCTTTAACTGATTTATTAAATGCTAAAAAAATGAGCCAATCTATTTTAGCAATTGAAGAAACTTTGCAAGATAACTTATTAACTCAATTTGAATTCAACAAACAACAGCTCAACCCTCCTCAATTATCAGAAACTAAAGCAACAATTACTAATAATCTCGAAAAATTTCAATCTAGTTTTTTAGCTATAAAAAAAGAAACTATCCCCCTCTCAGAAGAGCAGAAATTTTTTTTAGAACACCAAATTGACAAGCAGTTCACTCAATATAAAAGTAGTATTACTCGCTATTTACTTTTAGTTAATTCTAATCCCCAATTTGCTTATATTTTTTTTAAACAAAAAATAGAAAATTCATCTCATAACAAATTACTTCCTTTACTACAACAATACCAAGAACTTGCTGTTGATGAATTAGCTTCAAAAACTTTTGCTATTAACTCCTCAATCAAGCATGACGATCTTTTTATTGCATTATTTACTTTACTCAGCTTACTCCTTTCTTTTGCTATCGGTACTTCAACTTCTTACCAGATTTCTCAAAAAATTCAACAGTTAACTTGTTGTGCCGCAGAATTATCCCAGGGAAAATTAGAAGCCATTAATTTTTCTTCTCAAAATAATGAAATTGAATTACAAATTTTAGCTGATAGTTTCAATCAAATTATTGCAGATATTAAAAACAGCACTGTTTCCCGCACCTACTTAGATAATATTTTGGCTTCAATGCTCGATAGTTTAATTGTTATCAAGCTTGATGGTACTATTGAAAAAGTCAATTTAGCTACCCTTAACCTTTTAGGTTATTCTCAAGAAGATTTACTTGGTAAAAATATCAATTTAATTCTCAAAGTTCAATCAAGACAGTTAGCTTTCATCCCTAACTCTCATGAGTTTATTGGTAACTATCAGGCTCTTTATCTTACCAAATTCTCTCAAACCATTCCCGTCAATTTTTCTAGTTCCTATTTAATCGATCGCGATTCTCAAGTTGTCGGTATCGTTTGTGTTGCCAAAGATATTACCGCTCAATATTTAGCCGAACAAGCTTTGCGCCAAAGTCAAGCTGAGTTGCATCATGCTGCTTTTCACGATCGCCTTACTGGATTGCCCAATCGTGCTTATTTCAATCTTGAACTTAATCGTCTCATTAAGGATCTTCAACTTAATCGTTCCCCTGACTTTGCAGTACTATTTATTGATTTAGATCGATTTAAAATCATTAATGATAGTCTCGGACATGAAGCTGGAGATCTTTTATTAATTCAAGTTGCTGCTCGACTTCAATCTTGTCTCCGTGAGAGTGATTTTGTTGCCCGATTAGGTGGAGATGAATTTGTTATTTTACTTTCTCCGATTCACGATCTTCAGGATACTATTGTTATTGCCGAACGTCTTAAAACTACTCTCTCACAACCAATTAATCTAAAAGGTACTGAAGTTTGTATCAGTGCCAGTATTGGCATTGCAATTAGCGATCTTCGCTATGATAACGTTAATGATTTTTTACGTGACGCTGACACTGCTATGTATGAGGCTAAAGCTAAGGGCAAAAATGGTTATACCGTTTTTGAGCCAGCAATGTATCACAAAGCCCAACAACGTTTACAATTAGAAAAAGATTTACGTCGCGCTCTCACTACACAACAATTTGAGCTTTTTTATCAACCTATTGTTCATTTAACCGATCGACAAACTATTGGTTTTGAAGCCTTACTACGTTGGCATCATCCTCACAAGGGTTTAATACATCCCCATGAATTTATCCCCGTCGCCGAAGAAACTGGATTAATTTTACCTTTAGGCTGGTGGGTCTTACAAACTGCTTGTCAACATTTAAGTCGTTGGCATCAAGAATACCCCTGTTTTGATTCTCTCTCTATTAGTGTTAATATCTCACCACTACAATTTTCTAGCTCTGATTTTATCTCTCAGGTGACTCAAATTTTAAAAACAACTCAATTAGACCCTCAATATTTACAATTAGAAATTACTGAATCGACTCTTATTAAAAATTTACATCGTGGACAATTTATTCTTAAACAATTACGCCAGCTCGGTATTAAAATCGCTTTAGATGATTTTGGCACTGGTTACTCCTCTCTCAATTACTTATCTCAATTACCCATTAATACCCTCAAAATCGATCGTTCTTTTCTTCATGATTTATCCCACAATTCTCAGAAGCTTGAAATTCTCAAAACTATTATTTATTTAGGTCAAAATTTAAATATTGATGTTATTGCTGAAGGTATCGAATTCGATTATCAAAAAGTTTTACTTTCTAATTATAAGTGTCAGTATGGGCAAGGTTTTTTATTTTCTCAGCCATTACCATCACAATCAATTGAACTTGCTTTCAACCAAGTCTAACATTAAATCAATGAGCGTAACGTTTTCTAGTTCAACCGAACTATTTTTTTCTTGTTCGGACATCACTCTTTAAACTAAAAAATTACTATCAATAACATTATTCTACTACTGATATAGAAAAAGCCCTTACGGGCTTCCTTAATGACGAATTAAAAATCTTATCTGTTTCATATATTTTATAATTATTACT
>CAYWIH010000208.1:0-4777 GCA_964458305.1 uncultured bacterium
AATTAAAAAATATTTTAGAAGAATTAGGAGAATCTCGCGCTGCTAAAATTTCTTACAGTAACGGACTATTAGAAATAATGACACTCCTTCTTGAACATGAAAAAGATCGAGAAATTATCGGCGAGATAGTTAATATAAAATCCGACTATATAATAGCTGTATAGATCGATCGCCAATTTATACCAATTTAATTTTTATTTGATACGGATGAAAGCTCAGTGGTCAGGAGTTCGCTGTAGCTGCAGAACGCTTACGTGCGGAGGTGAAGGCACGAAGTAGGGCAAACATCCATAGCTACCTAGCAGTGGAGAGCTGTCAACTAGCTAGAAATTTCGATCGCGTATAATATTACTTAATAATTACTTTACAACAATCTTAAATAATTATACTTATTATTCATTATTACTTTACCTAACCTATTTAAGTATTTATTACCATGAAACAATTGATTGACAATAATCTATTTTAATAACAGGCAAGGCAAAAGTTATGCAACAAGAGAAAAAAGAAATATTATCTATTTTGATGATGCGCTTTGGTCTTAATCCTTATCGCTCAATCCCTTTAATTAAAGACTGGTTCGACAGACATCCTCACAAATCCTGGCAAGACTTAAAACAATATTTAGTTGATAATGAAATTATTTTCAAATACAATCAATTACATGATATTTATGCTTTAGAAATTCAAAATCTAGTTCAAAAGATGCGAGGTAAATCTGGATTAGATATTAGAGATCGTTGGTTTCATTTCAAGTTATATCGTAAATGCTTCACTGGTGATAATGCTGTTGCATGGCTGATGAAACATAGAAATCTCACTAAATTTGAAGCAATTGACTTAGGGAGATTATTAGTTAAACGTAAAATTATTCACCACGTACATGACGAGCATAATTTTAAAAACGGTTTTTTATTCTATCGTTTTTATCAAGATGAGGTCAATACTCAGCGTAAATCAATTCAATTGAATCCGAGCTTTTCTCTCAAATTTAATTTCTTTAAATAATCCTTAATTATATACTTTTGTCTTTGCTGACAAACCCTTTAATTCATCAGTTTAAAGTTAAGTACCGCAAACCTTTAAGGTCTAAGTTACGGTACTTAAATATTATGAAATAATTTTTTAAGTATTTTCACGATCGGAATAATTTGCTCAAACTCGATACTTATTTCAAACGAAACTTTAAAGAATATGCAATAGTTGCCAAATATACTTGTAACCCACAATTCAAACCAGGCGATCGCATGAGTGTATTAATGCCTAAAACTGACCCTAATTTATTTTTATTATTAGGTGAAGTAGAGCCATTACAAGCGATCGTCACTAATATTGATAGACAAATTTATTCTTGCGATCGCAAAAACTTTCTCAAAGAATTGAGTGTCTAATACATATATAAAACTTCCCCCCATCATCTCATACGATAATTAATTAAGCGGATTTCATATAATTTTTAATTCTAAAAATGGTCAGAGCTAATTATTAGTAACAATTTACTAATAATTAGAGCAAAATTGTTACTTTTTTGCTACATCACTATGCAAAAATAAATAGTCTTTAAAAATGAGCAGGATAAGAAGAAGTGAGGATATTAGAAAAAATAGGGCTATTTAAACAGCAAATCTTGTCTTCAAAAAACTTACTTCCAGAAGTAGACTTATTTCCAGAAATAGTTAAAGTTAATTTACCTCAAACTCCAGCACCAGGCGATCCGGGTAGCGTAGTAGTCAGACTGACGAATCAGGGTACTTCTGGAGTTAGCGATCCCATAACAGTTAGATTAATTGCTTCAACAGATGCCAAGATAGATTTGGATGCTGGGGGAAATTTAATTAATGATGCAGTGCTAACAACTTGGACAATAAATAGAAACCTCGATCGAGGTCAATCGACAACAATACGTCTTGATTTCAATCAGATAGTGGTGGGGCCACCAGGTGCTTTCAATTATATTGTTCAAGTAGATCCTAATAATGCGATCGTTGAGAGTAACGAAAATAATAATATTGATACTAAATTCCTTTCAGGGCGCGGTACTAATGTAGCAGTCGATTGGAGTTCTACTTTTTTAAACGCTATACAAGCCATACCAGGAGATACAACCAATCCAGACAGTACTCCTCCAAATCATGCTCGTAACTCAGGAATATTTCACTCGGCAATCTACGATGCAGCTAGATTGACCAGCCAATCGGGTCAGAATTTCTCTTCGATTTTTGTTTCTGACTTTGAATTTGAAAGATTTTTAGCGCGCAATCCGCAAATAAATCCTAATAATGCTTCGGTAGATGCGGCCATATCACAAGCAGCATTTACTGTACTCAGAGAATTATATCCCCAAGAAACAGCAACTTACCAGGCCCAACTGAGAAGATCTTTGAGCGAATTACCTGACGGGATATTTGAAGATAATGGTCGAGCGATTGGGAGATTTGTTGCGCGTCAAATACTCAGGGAACGCAGAAATGACGGTGCAGCCCAGGCTCAATTCCAAATACAAAATCTACCCGATCCTACTAGTACAGCTTATGAATGGCGACCAGATCCAGAAAGTGGTGAAGTAACTGGATTGTTACCAGGCTTCGGTCGAGTAAATCCTTTTGCGATCGATAATGTCAGTAATTTTTTACCAGGCCCTGCTCCAGCTTTTAATACGGCTCAATACGCCACAGAAATTGAAGAAGTCAGACAACTTGGTGGATTAGCAAACACGGCAGTAACTACTATTACCCGGACTCAAGAGCAAACTGACATTGCTGCATTTTGGTTAAACGATCGCACAGATACCTCCGGGCCACCGGGACAGTGGACTCAGCTAGCCCTCGAACTAGCAGTTCAGGATAATTTATCTGTATTTGAGACAAGTCGGTTGTTAGGACAATTAGGAGTGGCATTAGCTGACGCAGCGATCGTCACTTGGGATGCTAAGTACGATCCAGTCACTTTTCAAGGAGTTCCTCAGCCGCGACCAAATACTGTAATTAATTTAATTACGGCTAATGATGCTTTTAGCAGCACAGTAGGAGATCCAGATTGGCAACCTTTATTTGAAAATCCCAACTTCCCAGATTATATCTCTGGTCATGCAGCTTTTGGCGGTGCTGCTGCTTCAGTTTTAGAGTCTTTTTTTGGTGTAAATCGTTCTTTTATTGCTACTTCACAAGAAGTACCAGGTGTAGTTCGTTCGTTTAATAATTTTCAAGAAGCTGCAATTGAAAATACTTTAAGTCGTGTTTATGCAGGAGTACACGTTCGCTCATCGGGGGTACTTGGACAAGAAGTAGGTGATGGGGTTGGCGATTTTGTTGCTCTTAATGTTGCTACGGAAATTGTTTAGTTGTTAATTTCACTTTGTTTGATTGAGAGTTTTAGGGATTCAATTTGAATGAAATCAAGTTTTTTATATTTTGAACCTTTTCTTGAGAGTACAAGGTAATTGAACCCGATCTCAATTACGGTGAAATAGTCATAAATAGATCGGGGGGACGGGGAGAACCAATTTAAGTTATGAGGGCTAATTTTAAAATATTAACGATTAATATATTACTTAAATCTCCCAGTCTCCTAGATTAATGATTAATTAAACTGAATTCATACGAAACCCTTACGGTATAGCTTTGATTTGATAAATTAACCAAAATTATACTTTTTGAAATTGACCAATAGTAAGATTTTTCTTATAGAAAAAATCAGCCGAAAGTCTAATGCAATCGGAACAAAAACAATCTTATTATATAAGTATTAAAGTATTAATTCCATTATTTCTCATAATATTTTTTTGTAACTATACTTACTATAGATCGAAAAATCTAGTAAGTATTTTTATTTGAGATTTTTCGAATAATGGATAATTGGTAATATTTACCGGATTTATTTGAATCAATTCAGGATCTCTCGGATCTACAATCAATCAATCATAATATAGTCGATTCTAGGAGAAATAAAGCAGGAAATTTACCCGCGCAATCGCTTCTTTCCTCAAAATAGCGCAGCACCAAGGCGAAAGGCGATCGATACTACCAATGAAGAGATTTTTTAAATAAATACAACCAATTAAATATTTTATCGGTTTTAATTGTCGATCGCACTTGAGAAGATCTAAAATCAATTTTGTTAGATATTATTTTTAAATAGTTCGGGCGTAAAGCAGAAATAGTAAACTCTACACCCGAAAATCTTACTATAGTTTAAACTTGTCAGTAATGCGCTTCATAGCTGCTTCGACATTTTCGCGACTGTTAAAAGCAGAAATACGGAAATAACCTTCACCAGCAGCACCAAAACCAGATCCGGGAGTACCTACTACATTAGCGGTATGGAGTAATTTATCGAAGAAATCCCAACTAGATAAACCGTGAGGAGTTTGCAGCCAAATATATGGGGCATTCGTGCCACCATAGACAGTAAAACCTGCTGCTGTAAGTTTTTCGCGGATAATTTGGGCATTTTCCATGTAAAAGTCGATTAACTGCTTAATTTGGGCTTTTCCGGCTTCAGAATAAACAGCTTCCGCACCTCTTTGAACGATATAAGAAACGCCATTAAATTTAGTAGACTGACGACGATTCCAAAGTTTATGTAATTCTACCTCAGATCCGTCAGCAGCTTTTGCCGTTAAGCTTTTTGGTACTACAGTATAAGCACAGCGAGTACCAGTAAAACCAGCATTTTTAGAAAAAGATCTAAATTCGATCGCGCAATCTTTTGCACCATCTAATTCGTAGATAGAATGAGGTAAGCTATCGTCGCTGATAAAGGCTTCGTATGCCGCATC
>CAYWIH010000209.1:0-4754 GCA_964458305.1 uncultured bacterium
ATCCGCTTAGAATCCTCGAGCGTAGCGTTGCTTTAGCACGGGGAGTACTCAAATCCAAGTTCTAGAGAATCATCTTCAGATCGGATAACACCAATATCACTTATCAATTCGTAAACAATTTTTGAAGTTATTTGTTTTCTCAAAATAAATGAATATTCTTCTGATGTGTTCAGTCTATTTGCTTGCCAAGCAGCGTCTCTTGCTTCTGTTGCTATTTTTTTAAATTGGTCGTATCGCCAAACTCAGGGAAAATTCCGATACTCCCTTTTTGCCAAGCATGAATACAGAAAAATACGTCTTTTTTTAATTGTGGGGTAAGAGTTGGATATTCAGCAGGATAATTATCAAATAATAAACTTGCCCAATTTTGATACTTGCGTTGTATTTTCTTTTGCGGATGATTCGGACAAACAACAGCACTTAAATCGCCTATATGGTAAGCATAATTATCTCCCCAACGACAAAAGTAACCTTTGTTTCCATTATTATTAATTCCTTTGATATTGGCTGATAAATTATCGCCTTGTTTGCCAAACTTTTCAGATTTGCCTATATACAGAGGCACAACTAGATCGCCATTATCATCGTCTCTTGCACGATAATACATGGTATAAATTAACCCTTCGTAAATATCCGTACCAGCTTCAAAATCTTGAATTACTTTACTGACTTCTTCAATAACAAGATTTTCCATCTCATCAGAGCGTTGCATTATTAATCGATTATTTTTTCCGTATTCTTTAATATTGACTATATTTCCGTTGGTACTAAATAAAGGAACGTTTAATTTGTCTATAAAATAGCGATCGCAAAAATTATTCCATAATTTTAATTTCTTTTCATCCATATTATTTTCTACTCACATTTTTTAATATTTTTTGAAATCTTTGATAGAAAATATAGGTATTATGAAATCCTCGTCTTCGATTGCGATTCTGACCTCGAAAAATAATCACTTCAACTCCTATCTCTTGACAAATAGCACAATCACACTTTTGCCAAGGTTTATCTTCTAAAAGCTGTTTGTACATATCCGCGTGTTTTCGCAAGCTTCTAGTTTTGTTTTTTGATTTATTGTTTTCGTCTCCTGGCAAGACTAATAGTTTATCGTAAGCTAATATTGCCTCTAATGTCTCATTTAAACTTAGTCTTCCTGCATCAAATTTTCTAATTGAATCAATCGCTTTTTCTTCTAAGAGTTTTAAAGTTTGGCGGTCTGATATTCCAGCTTCAAGAATACGCTTAATTCGTAGATTTTTTTTATCTGATGAGGGAATACGAACTGCAATAAAAGTCTTTCCAGAAGAAGTATAGTAATTAGTTTGGGGATCTAACCAAGCTTTTCGTAGTGGACTGGCAGAATCAAAGCTAGTAACTCCTAAATGACGAAAATAATTGGTAACATCAATACGTCCTACACCAAATAAATGCATTCGAGTTGAAGGGGTCAAATGAGGACGAATGCACTGAAGAATGGTAATAATTTCTTCGCTTTTGGCTCTGGCTAATCCTCCTAGTCCTATGTAGTCGTAGCCCATACCAATCATGTCTTTGACGGCATTTCTATAAGATTCTGGACTCCATCCCTGAACAGCACCGATGGGTGTGAAACTACATCCTCGATTTTTGTGTTGCTTAATAAAATCTTCGGCATTTTTAAGAGTTAGATCGTAGCGAAATTCTCTTTTTCCTTCGGCAGCAAAAGGACCAACGATTAAACGATCGATACTGACTCCGTAATCAAAACCATGGTTTTCATAGTAGTCTAAGATTTCTTCAGTGGTATATGGTGGTTTATCTTCTTGAAGATAGCTAAATGCACCGCAGTCACCCATAATTTCCTGTGACCAACGAAGGAATTTGTGGATTCCCAATTTTTCAATTAATTCTTTTTTTTTGTCCCCTTTACTAATAAAACCATTGAATGCCGACTTTATGCGTCACCAGAGACACTACGCCATCTCTGGGAACTAATGGCAGAGAAAAACACTCCTCTAATCAACGAACTGCTTAACGGGATTAACGAACATCCCGATTTTGATAAATGGTTTCAAGAAAAAAAACTGCCTAAAAAAGAAATCAAAGGCCTCTGCGATCGACTTAAAAGCGAACAAGCATATCAAAATCAACCAGGAAGGTTTTATTCGTCAGCGATCGCCTTAACCAACTACATTTACAAATCTTGGTTTGCCATTCAAAAAAAGCTTCGACAACGTATCGAAGGCAAACAACGTTGGTTGGACTTACTTCAAAGCGATTCTGAACTAGAAACTGAGGGCGGGCAAAGCTTAGAACAGATTGAGATCGAAGCAAAAAATATTCTCCATCGATTTGAAAAAGATTCATCTCCCATTAAAAAGAAAAAACAGCGCAAATCTCGATCTAAATCCGAAAAAACCTTATTTAATCACTTATTGGATCGATACAATGAAACAACAGATCCTCTTGCTCGTTGCGCTCTTGCCTATCTTCTCAAAAATAATTGTCAAATTCCTTCCCAAAATGAAGATCTCGATCGATATCAATTCCGCAGACAAAAAAAAGAAATTGAAATCAAACGCCTTCAAACACAACTACAAAATCGTTTACCCAAAGATCGAGATTTAAGCGGACAACTATGGTTAACAACCTTAGACACTATTAATAATTGTGTACCTCAAGACGAACTTGAAGCAGCATCAAGGCACAGCCAATCTTCTTCGTAAATCGCCTGTTATTCCCTTTCCCGTATCCTACGAAACTAATACAGATCTTACTTGGTCAAAGGATCGACGAGAACATCTGCAAGTTCGATTTAGCGGCTTGGGTAAACAACATCAATTCGAGATTAGATGCGACAAAAGACAACTTTGTTGGTTTCAACGTTTCTTTGAAGATGAAAAAATTTTACGTCGCGATCGAGAACAATACTCTAGTGCTTTATTTACTCTAAGATCTGCAAGGCTTCTTTGGCGTGAAGGCAAAAAAGACAAAGACAATCCTTGGGAGATACACACTCTTTATCTACAATGTTCGGTAGATACTCGTTTCTGGACAGCAGAAGGAACAAAACAAATTGCTTCAGATAAATTTGGTACTGTTCAAGAAATACTAAACAATCTCAAAGAAAAAGCAGAACTGACCCCCTCTCAAGTTGCTTATCAAAAGCGTCAACAATCAACTTTTACTAGAATTAAGAATCCTTTTCCTCGCCCTCAAAAACCTGTTTATCAAGGCGATCCTTCGATTATTATGGGTGTGAGTCTAGGGCTAGAAAAACCTGCTACTATTGCGATCGTTAAAGTCACTAACAATCGAATTTTAGCCTACCGCAGTATCAAACAACTACTCGGCAAAAACTACAAATTACTAAATCAGCAACAAAGACAAAAACAAAAACTATCTCGCCTACGTCACCAGGCTCAGAAAAGAGAAAGCAATAATCAGTTTGGTGATTCAGAATTAGGAAAATACCTCGATCGGCTCATTGCCAAAGCAATTGTTGAAATCGCCCAAAAATATCGTGTCAGTAGTATAGTTCTTCCTCACCTCAAACAAATACCAGAAATTACTGATAGCGAACTTATGGCAAAAGCTCAAAAGAAAATTCCCGGATATAAAGAAGGTCAAAAGAAATATATTAAACAGTATAGCTGCAATATTCATCAATGGAGCTACGGACGTTTAATCGAATCGATCGAGCAAGCAGCTTCTAAAATTGGCATCGATCTTGAAACAGCTCAACAATCTCACCAAGGAACTCCTCAAGAACAAGCAAAAGAATTAGCTATTTTTGCATATAATTGTCGTCTTCAAACAGTAATTTAATTTTGTTATCTGTACCTTGACAACTAAATATAAATTTGCTTACAGTATTCAACAATAGCGTCGCAGTCCATGCTTTTAAAAGCCCCTGCACTGTGAAAAAATTGGGTTAGTTTGACTGTCTGAAGATAGTCCTTCTTTCTGACCCTGGTAACTACCCGCAACTGAAGCTGCTATCTCTCAGTCTCAGCTAGGAGATAGGACATACCTAAAATAAAGAACATCGTATCTTTATCTTATAAGGTTAGGTGCGCTCCCAGCAATTAAGTTGTATAGTTTTAAGACTGGGAAATATCTTAAAACTTAATCCTGCTAGTTCAGGATGTAGATGACTACAGTGATGGTTACTGAATCACCTCCTTCACCGGAGGAATCCTTCTCAATTTTTTTTGGCGGCGTGAAGCGGAGGCAAATTCCTAGAGTTCCCGTCAAAATGCTCAAATCATTGCCAGTTGTAGATCTGCTTGTTTTTTAAGAATTAGACTCAAGACAAAAAAATAGATTTAAGTCTAGTTTTTAACAGAGCCGACAAAATTAATTCCAGAAGTCAAGCGTGGCAAGATTTGAGAAGGGCGGAGTTTCAAAGACCCTCCCGAATGGGAATGGGTTGAAAGACTAGTTATTCGACGTGCAACGCAATTCCGGGTTAGGAAAATGTCTAAGTTTCAAAGACCCTCCCGAATGGGAATGAGTTGAAAGCAATAAAAATCTTCGTTTCAGAAATTCACCCAAAAAAATCGAAACAAAGAAGGATTGAAAGGCGCACTTCGTTCGGGAATGCGACAATCAATTTTTGAACGATTCTATTTATGCACTGGCGACAATAATTATTGAAATAGCGACAATAATTTTTGAATAACGACAGTTAATGTTTGAATGTACAAAACATAAATCGGGATGACTGGATTCGAACCAGCGACCCCTTCGTCCCGAACGAAGTGCGCTACCAA
>CAYWIH010000210.1:0-4747 GCA_964458305.1 uncultured bacterium
TAATAAATGGATCTGCTGATTTTAGCTCTTATTATCTGTAGCGGTATTTTTGAGAAATATTATTACTGCGATCGCAATTTTTATTTTAATAAATAAAATCCCTAAAAAACTATTTAGGGAGATACTTTTTAAATTAAAGATATTCTTCTACTGAGATATCAAAATATCTCGCAAATGAATGTAAATTACATCTGTATTTGTATATTCGTTATGAGATAATTTTAAGGGAATTTCGATCGCTGCTAATTTCTGTGTTTCTAAAGGAAATTCAGGAAAACTAGCAATTATTCTAATACCAACATCTTCGATCGTTTGGCTTTTTACAAAATTCTCACCCTCAAGATTTCCTACTTTAACTTTTTCGGAAGTATATTCGTTACCATAAAAATCTAATACTCTAATTCTTTGTAAGGGATATCTGTTATCATTGAAAGATTGATGATTATTAAATACGATTAATTGGGAACTTTCTTTGGTATCAGTTAATAAAACAGAACAGAGTAATTCTTTATCAAATCTTTGACATCCTTGCAGAGTAGCAGTTAAGTCGCCAACTTTTACAGTATTAAGATTTGCTCTTTTTGGTAAGATATTTTTTTGTTCTAATTGTGGAGTAGAATCTGAATTTATTTGTGGTGCTTCTGGTGTTTTTAATGTTATATTTTCTGGTTCGATCGAAATTTGTTTTGAGGATAATTTAGAAAATAAACCCGTTTGAGCTAGTACAGTTATCAGACCTGTTATAGCAACAATTAAAGTAGCGACAACGTAAATAGTACCGTTAAAGCCTTTAAATTCTTTTTCTTCTGGCTCTCTACTTCTAGTCATGAATTAAAATTTTCAGCTAATTATATAGAGTCTTTTATTTAAGAATAAACTCAAATAAATTATCGGCGATATTTTTTTTACAAAAAAATCAAAAACATAATTTAATAGTTAATAAATAAAAAAAAAAATTAATAAAAGCCCCGCCATAAAAAACGGAGCTAAAATTAAAATAAATTATTCAACGGGCTTAACCGTATCGATAACTTCTAAAGTACCATCTTCTTTAACAGTCCAAACATCGTAACTACCGACTACATCGCCATTTTCGTCGATATCGACATTACCGCTAGCTCCTTGATAGTTAATATCTTCCCCATTACGAACGAGCGCGATCGCTTCACAAGGATCGCTTACTTCCTTACCTGGAGCGTTAGCTACTTCGCGAATTTTACTTTTAATGCCTTCTCCGGTATTGGCATCTGCTGCTTCTGCTGCTAACATCATTAATACTGCTGCATCCCAACTTTGAGCGACGTAAGCGGCCATTTCTTGACCTGTCTTATCTTTCCATTTCGTGGTGAGATCTGCCAAACCTTCCCCATTTGCTCCGGCTACAGTGCCTAAAGCACCTGCAATAATAGATTTACCGTCACTTTTGCCAGCTTGTCTGACAAAATCTGGCGAATAAACCCCATCGGTGAGCAGAAAAGTTACGTTATTGGTTAGACCTTGCTCGAAAGCCGATCGGACTAAAACGCTTCCTGTTTCAGTATAAAGCACTGCGACAACTGCGTCTGGGTTTCCGGCAAAAGCTGCTTTTGCTTCGCTATCTAAAGTGGCTGCTTTAGGATCGTAACGCACTGGGTCGTATCCTTGCACCATTTTACCGCCTACTTTAGTGAAACTTTCGATAAACGCTTCTTCAAAACCAACTCCGTAGTCATTATTAATTACTATCGTAGAAACTCTGTTAAAGCCTTGTTTTGCGGCTAATGCTGCCAAACCACCAGCTTGATAAGTATCTGAAGATACGGTGCGCGCCCAGTAACCTTTAAATATACCATCTTTGGCATCTCTAGTAAAGACCGGGCTGGTACTTCCTGGAGAAATCATCATTATTTCGTTACGAACTGCAATATCCACCGCAGCAGTGGAAACGCTACTAGCAAAAGCTCCGATTACCCCAGCTACCCGATCGACTTCGGCTAGTTTTGTCATTGCTGAAATTCCAGCATTAGGATCGGTTTGGCTATCTTCGTTGATAACTATTACATTAGCACCATTTACCCCTTCACAGGCATTAATCGTCTCTACGGCTAATTCTACTGCTTTGGGCATATTTTGCCCGATCGAGGATAAATCTCCGGTAGTTGGCAGTAAAGTACCTAATTTGAGTTCTTTTTGCTTTCCTGAAGTCGGTCGATCTGTTTGCGTGTTGTCAGTTGGAGCTTCGCAACCAAATGCTAACAAAGCTAGTATAACGGGAGCGAGTGCTGTTAAGGATCTGATGCCATTCTTTTTTCTTAGTTGGTTCATGGCTCTTATGTTTGATTATTTTGTAGCGATTATCAATCCTACTCGCAATCTTCAAAACTGACAAGTTATTTTGTTTAAACGGAGAGGGGGGGATTCGAACCCCCGATAGGGTTTAACCCCTATAACTCCTTAGCAGGGAGCCGCTTTCAACCGCTCAGCCACCTCTCCAAGGTAATACCAGAATTCTATTATACCCGATCGATCTGGGATTTTGTCAACTATTCGATCGGTAAAAAAATAGTAAAGGTGCTACCTTGACTTGGTTTACTTTCGACTTCGATTTTACCGCGATGCGATCGAGCTATAACTCTGGCGATCGACAATCCCAACCCCGATCCACCAGTGGCTCTAGATCGAGCTGTATCTACTCTATAAAAGCGATCGAAGATTTTATTTTGCTCTGATGGGGCTATACCTATTCCGGTGTCGCAAACGCGAATTAGGGCATAATTGGCACGGCGATCGAGGCTTAATGTAACTTTACCTTTGGCTGGGGTATATTTGAGGGCGTTGCTTACTAGATTGGCAACTAAACGATACAATTGCTCGTAATTGCCGATTGCAATTAAATTTTCGCTGGGGTTACTGACAAGGTTTAAATCTATTTCTGAGGCTAGGGCTAAAGCGGCAAAATCTTCGGCAATATCGTTAATTAAATTATTTAAATCGATTTTTTCTCCGTCTATTTCGGAGTAGGAATTCATGGTTAATTGTCGATCGATCCGACACAATAATAATAGGTTGGCGACTAAATTAGAAACTCGTAAATTTTGTCTTCTGACGGTTTGGAGGGTTTCTCTAGCTTCTTTTTCGTCGAAATTGGGCATCATTAATAGAGATTCTACCGTGGCTCGAGTTGCTGCTAATGGGGTGTTTAATTCGTGAGCTGCATCGGCGGTAAATTGTTGTAGGAGTTGGTAAGATTGATAGATTGGCTGCATCGCTTTTCCCGATAACCACCAACTTACTGCTATTAATAATAATAAAATTCCTGGTAAGCCCATTAAGAGAATTATTTGTAAATTTTTTATGTAACGATCGAGATCGTGGAGCGGCCGAGCTACTTGTAAATACCCCCAATTTTCAAATTTTTGGTTGTGTAACATTAGGGATATTTGGCGATAGCGATTGCCTTTACTATCTTGAAGATCTTGCCATTCTTCGTTTGTTCCGTTTGCTAATCCTGAAGGTCGATCGCCAATAATTGCAATTGTATTTCCAGAAGCATCTAAAAGACTCATATAATATCGAGCGGTTTTGATTATTTTTTGAGAATCTTCATCGTAACAATTACCTGCTACCAAACATATTGGTGGCAAAATATCATTTTCGATCGCTTCTAATTGACCTGGTTCTTGTAAAATAGGTTCGAGAGTTTCGTGAAGATTGTTAGCTATTGTTTCTAATTCTTGGTCGATTGTTAATCTTTGAGAATAGGCGATCGCTTCGTAAACTATTAACCCGGAAATCCCTAAGACAACGCTCAAAAGTCCGGCATACCAACTTGCTAATTGAAAACGCGATCTTTCAAAGAGTTCGTTTGAATTCTTATTAGATTTTTTGAGTTTATAAAATATTTTAAATAACAGTATTTTCAGCAAAAAAATGTTAAACATAATCGTAATTATTTAGGGTTAAAACGATAACCGAGTCCGTAGACTGTTTCTATTAAACCTTCGCAGTCGATCGCTGCTAATTTTTTTCTTACTAGTCTTACTTGTGCTGCTACTACGTTACTCATCGGCTCTGCTTCTAATTCCCATAACTGATTTAAAAGCCGATCGGTGGTAACTATTTGTTCGGGATGTCGCATAAAATATTCTAGGAATTGAAATTCTTTGGCTGTTAAACTAATTGGTTTGTTATTTTTATCTTCTGCGAGCAAAATTGAGTTTGTTTTATAATCTAAAATTAAATTTCCCGATCTTAATTGTTGACTTTGTAATTGGGGGGATCTTCTTTGCAGAGCGCGCAGTCTTGCTAATAATTCTGCCATACCGAAGGGTTTAATTAAATAGTCGTCAGCTCCAGCATCTAAACCTTCAACTCGATCGCTCATGGTATCTTTTGCTGTCAGCATTAATACGGGCATAGAACTGTTATTTTGACGGAGTTTTTTTAATAATTCTAATCCCGAAATTCCGGGGACTAACCAATCGAAAATTCCGACGGTATATTGAGTCCATCGACTGTCTAAATATTCCCAGGCTTCCGTTCCATTTTGCACTAAATCTACGATATAAGATTCTTGTTTTAAAACTCGTTCGATCGCTTTTCCTAAATCTGTTTCGTCTTCTACTAATAAAATTCGCATAAATAATAAATAAATATATTAATTGTTATTCTTTATATTATCCCATAAAATACTGAAATCAAAATGAAATCCACTGCGCTCGTCTGAGTTTTATATTTTGTCAATAAATTTATTGTCCTATTTCATCTC
>CAYWIH010000211.1:0-4725 GCA_964458305.1 uncultured bacterium
GTTTGCTGAAGCCACATCGATCTACCAACTCAGAGAGTGGGGAGAATTAATTGCTGTTTTCAAGCATCTGTTTGAGGAGATCGATCTAGAAAGACTGCGAGAAGATTATAGATATCAAAAATTTTTCAAGTTGAAATTCGATCGCAATTGAGTCGATCCCTATCCTGTAGAGGAGTAGGGAATTTTTGCTTAATAGCTAATGAGTACTGGAGTACCGACGCTAGCAAAATTGTAAACGAATTGAGCATCTTTAGGTCTCATGTTAGTACAACCGTGGCTGACTGGAGTACCGAAACGATTGTGCCAGTACGCGCCGTGAATGGCATAACCACCATAATAATACATACTGTAAGGTACGTTGGGAACGTCGTAACCGGGCCCTCTCATGCGATCGCTAATTAATTTTCTTTGGATAGCAAAAATACCGGGATAAGTGGGGGTAGAAGCTTTACCTGTAGATACTGTAGCGGAAAACACTGCTTTGCCACCCTGCCAAGCTGTCAAGCGTTGACTTGAGAGGTTAATTTCAATCCAACGTCTTTGGCTATTTTTTAGTGCATACATTCTCTGAGTTACAGCCGATTGTGCGGATGCGGGAATTGGCTTGACAGTAGAATAAGTACCGAGAAAACTGCAAGCAATAATTGCGCTGGCTAAAAGAACTTTAGAATTACTTAAAAAAATCTTTTTGAGATTTAACATAGTATGAAAATAAAAACTTAATACTGCTACAATTTAAGATTAACTTTAAATTTAAAAGGGGGTAAATCGGTGATTTCTAGTAATTGCACTACTTAATTTTGCCTAAGTAGTCGGAAATACGTATTGACTACCACTATCTGTTTTGCTAAATTTTTTTAAGGTTTTGTAAATTTAATTATATTTTAGGTATATATATCGATCGCACCTAAATATTTGTATCTATTTAGGCTTGACAAAATATTGCGATCGGTTTATTTATTTTCAGTAGCTTTAGCTTGAAATTTTTCTAAAAATTCTCCGGTCAATTTAATAAAAGCTTTAGATCCGCTAGAATTTGGGGTGGCTAAAACTGCGGGTTTAAACATATCGACGGCTTTAGCGACGTTTACATCCATAGGAATGGCAGTTTGAAACAGTCCTTCATTGCCAAAATCTTCTTGAACTCGCTTCATTATTCTGCGGTAATATCTGCCTAATAAAGTACCGCCAGAAAGTATAAAAACTATCCCTAGCATTTTAATATCGATCGACGATGAAACGCGCTCGTTTTGTTTTAGTTTGGCGATCCTTTTTTGTAATAATTGAATTCCGACTACAGATAAAGGTTCTGGCCGGGCTGGTAGCAGGTAAAAATTGCTGGCAATAATCGCGCTGCGGGTGAGGAGATTGTAATTTGGAGGACAATCTATAATAATTAAATCGTATTCGTCTGCGATCGGCTCGAGAATGTTTTTGAGTAAAACTTTTTCAAAATTATCCCAAACTTTTTCAAAGTTAGATTCTTTTTCTTCGAGTGCTTTGCGATGCAATAATTCCGAGACAATATACTCGTCATATAATTCGATATCTCCGGGTAATAAATCTAATCCGGGAATGTCGCAAACAGAAGATATAATAATATCTCGAATCGTAATTCTTTTTCGAGGATTTGGTTCGATCGCTCGATCGACTAGATAACCCAAGGTGTATCTTTTTTTCCTGACTTTTGCGTATTCAGGAATCATCATTAAACTCAAAGTAGCATTGATTTGCGAGTCGAGATCGATAACTAAAACTTTTTTACCGTGGTATTTAGCCAAACAGGTTGCCAAATTAACAGTCAGGGTAGTTTTTCCCACTCCACCTTTCATATTTACCGTACTGACGACAGATCCCATCGAGCTAATCCTCTTGAAAATTATAGTTTGAGAAAATAGTAAGCGATCGCTCTTATATTTGGGGTTTCTTTTGTCTTTTTTTATTTATTTTCGCTTTGCCTCTTTATCATAAAGATATGTAAACAAAATTAAATCTCACAGATCCATGACATTAACCGAACAAATTTTAGGGGGAAGATCGGATAATACTCTCGATCGCCTTCGGGGTGCCGATCGCATTTGGCAAGCTTTACGAGACAATACAGCATCAATTCCGCAAGTTGTCAAGGAAAAGCAAGAATCTTTAAAAAATTGCGATTGGGATATCGTTATTAGTGGCGGTACTTTGGGAATTTTGATTGCGGCTAGTTTGCAAAAATTGGGCTGGAAAGTTGCTTTAATTGAAAGGGGAATTTTACGAGGAAGAGATCAAGAATGGAATATTTCTCGTCAAGAATTAGCTGTATTTTTAGAATTAGAATTACTTTCACAAACAGAGTTAGAAACGGCGATCGCGACGGAATATAATCCGGCAAGAGTTAGTTTTTCTGGGGGTAAGGATATTTGGGTTAAAGATGTTTTAAATATTGGGGTCGATCCGGTATTTTTATTAGAATCTTTGAAAAATAAATTTATCGAAGCTGGCGGTAAATTGTTAGAGAATACTCCTTTTAAATCGGCTACGGTTCACGCGGATGGAATTACTGTAGAAGCGGGAGAATATAAGTTAACAACTCGTTTGTTAATCGATGCTATGGGTCATTTTTCTCCTATTGCCAAACAAGCTCGATCGGGGGAAAAGCCAGAGGGTGTATGTTTGGTGGTTGGTAGCTGTGCAAAAGGCTATTCTCAAAATGAAACTGGCGATTTAATTGTTTCTTTTACTCCGATTCAAAATCAATGTCAGTACTTTTGGGAAGCATTTCCGGCTCGAGACGGTCGGACTACTTATATGTTTACTTATATCGACGCGCACCCCGATCGCTTTGGTTTAGAATTTTTTATGGAGGAGTATTTACGTCTTTTACCTGAATATCAAAAAACAGAATTAGATCGCTTGAATTTTGAGCGTTTTTTGTTCGGTTTTTTCCCTTCTTATCGTCGAAGTCCTTTACATTTAACTTGGAATAGAATTTTACCTGTTGGTGATAGTAGCGGCGGTCAATCTCCGGTCAGTTTTGGCGGTTTTGGGGCGATGGTAAGACATTTAAAACGTCTTACTTTTGGTGTCGATGAAGCGTTAAAAGCTGATACTTTGAATTCTAAAGATTTGGCTTTGTTACAACCTTATCAGCCTAATATTTCTGTAACTTGGCTGTTTCAAAGAACTATGAGCGTGGGGATAGATAAAAATCCTGCTCCCAATCAAATTAACGATTTGATGAATGGGGTTTTTGCAGTTATGGATCGCTTGGGTGACGATGTTTTAAAACCTTTTTTACAAGATGTAATTCAATTTCCGGCTTTAGCTAAAACTCTGTTTTTAGTTAATCCTAAATTAGTTTTACCGATCCTGCCTCAAGTAGGTATCAATATTCTCGCAGACTGGAGTCTTCATTATTTTAATTTAGCAGTATATAGCGGTTTGTATCCGGCGGGTAAGTTACTCGGTGCGATCGAAAATAGTTTCTCTGACGCACAAAAATACTATTATCATCGTTGGTTGGATGCTTGGAAATACGGATCTGGCCGGGATTATCATCTTTAATTAGATAATACCAGGTGAAGGGACGTACCGTGGTACGTCGGTACAGAAATGAGGAGGAAGATAGGAGAAAATCGAGTTAAGCTAAAAAATGTAAAGATAAAACGCTAATTTTTTAAAAGATAATAATTTTGAATAACAAATTTTCAACCGATTTAGGGGCATACTTATTAGTTTCTCACGGCAGTCGCGATCGAACTTATCAAATAGCGGTAGAACGACTGGCTAGTTCGATCCGTAACCAACTAGAAACTGCTACAATTAGTAAAAAATACGTCGATCGATCGGCAAAAACTAGCACGGCTTTATTAAGTAGACCCCAAAGTCCGATCGTATTTACCGCACAATTAGAATTAACTGAAATACCTTTACACCAAAATATCCTTAAACTAGCCTCAAAGCTTGAAAAATTGGGCGTTAAACGCTTGCAAATACTGCCATTATTCTTACTGCCAGGCATTCACGTAAAAGAAGATATCCCCGCAGAAATAGCCAAAGCTAGAAGACGATTGGGTAATAGTATCGCTCTAGAATTACTGCCCTATTTAGGTAGTAACCCTAGTTTAATCGAGCCGATCGAAACACAATTCACCAAACTACCATCTTCAGAGAGAATTTTAATATCTCACGGCAGTCGTCGTCAAGGGGGCAATCGACCCTGCGAAGAAATAGCCTTAAAATTGGGAGCAAATGCTGCTTATTGTGCGATCGCTCCGAGTTGGCAAGAAACAGTTATGAAAATAGCCGCAAAAGGGGCGAAAAAAATTGCGATCGTGCCTTATTTTCTCTTTGCTGGAAAAATTTTCAAATCGATCGCCAAACAAGCAAGAGAAATCGAAGCAGAATATCCCCACTTACAATTATGCTTGGGTCAACCTTTAGCCGATACTCGAGAATTAGCCAGTTCGATCGCTAGAACCCTAAAATAATTCTAAGATTAATTAAAGCAGCAAATAGGTGTCAGAGGAGACAATATGAAAGCAGCAGATATTATGTCTACTAATGTAGTCACCATCGATAGCTGGGCTACTATTGCCGAAGCAGCAAGATCGATGAAACAGCAAAAAGTTCGTGCTTTAATTGTGTCTCCGACTTCTTTTGACGATGCTTATGGTATTATTACCGCTGTGCGATTCGTTGGCTAGAAATCAAGCCCCACAAGGGTTAGAAGGATTAGCCGCA
>CAYWIH010000212.1:0-4664 GCA_964458305.1 uncultured bacterium
TTACCAATACCCCGAGTAGCACCAGTTACTAAAGCAACTTTTCCTTGAAGATCTTTCATAAACCTATCGATCGATGTTTATTTAAAGGATAAACTTTCTGCCCAAGTCTGCGAAGATTTAAAATTGATGAATCTATTTTTTACTTAGAGATTATTTTGTTTTAACAATCAATTAAATGTTTAACAAAACAAGAATTGGTAATCAAGACGATCCTACCATTCAGGACAACATAGCAATAGTATTAATATTATTCAACTAGATAACGATCCAATTCATAAAGCCAAAAAATCAATAATTCCTAAGAATATTATTTGGATTATTTGAGCATTATATAGAAATAATCAACTCGATCGAACTCGCTCCACAGTAATAAAATATTTAAACATAAAGTTTAAGATTTTGCGATCTCGGATCGTTATAGATAATCTTTAAAAAGCTTATTTTATCTGGCTTAGCTAATCTGTAGTTCTACCGATCGACTGATAAAATAACAATCGATTAATAGATTTACCGAATATTATGTCGCATTCAATTAAACAAGATCCTTTTGTTTTTCCCTCTATAGAACAATCGTTTTTAATCGTAATAATGTTAGCCGTTAAAGCAGATAAAATTTTCTCCCAATCAGAAAAAGAAGTAATAAAACAATCTTTATTACCAATGAAGCTTTTTGAAAATTATTCTGAAGAACAATTAAGCTCTGCAATTAAAAAAGCTCTTTTGAGAATTGAGATCGAAGGAGAAGACATCGCTTTACGAGAAGCTGCAAAAAATCTTCCTTCCGAACTTCATAAGTTTACTTTTAGTTTAGCAGTCGATTTAATTGTCTCTGACTCAAAAATAACTCAAGCCGAACAAGTTGTTTTAGATAAAATTCAACACACATTATCTATTTCTATTAATTTAGCTCAACGAATCATTTCTGAAAAATCTTTAAGAATTAACTTATTAAAATTTAATTTTTAGCTTGTCTGAGAAAGTATCTTTAGCAAATAACTACTTAATTATTTAATCACTCAAGTAATATCTTCAAAGAAGTTTTTTCGATTTTTCTTACTTTATTACTCTTTTATTCGTAGCTTTTCCAAAACAAAATGTAACCTATTTTACTTTAAACCCTGCTGTTTATTTTATAATAAAAATAAGAATGAATTAGAATTGTCATTCAAAATATTAAGTAAACGCTGCAAATAAAAGGAAGTAAGTATGAATACTTCGATAAATTATTCAATGAATACAATTCGTGCCAAAGCAAGAGAACTAGTTGAAAAAACTATTCTTACTTCTGGGCAACCTATTTCTTCTCTTTATGCATATATTCCTATGCTTTATTGGCAAGAAGTAGAAGAACAGCTAAAGCGCAACTCTCTTTTCTTTAGCGATCCTCTTGATAATTTATTCCTTACAAATGAGTAATTAAGAATAAATAATTGCTTAACTAATAGGGAAGTTAATTGAGATTAGGATCTATCGATCGAAAGTTAGATCCTAACTTCCGCGATTGATTAGCTAAAGACTGGTTAAATTGATATGGCTGGGCGATCGATCGAAAACGTAGCGATCTCCTTTCTCAATTTTAAGAAAGACCGTAGCAGCCTCCGACTGACTCAAACATTTATCTTTTGCTTGTAGAGCAAACGCTTTACTATTAATAACTCCCTTGAAAGGAATCATGAAACAACCAGAAAGGTTTACAAATCTATCTCTTACAAAACGATCGATATATTCAGTCAAAAAATAGTCCTAATTTTCCTAACATCCCGATTATTTAATTAGTCGATCGCACTATTGCAGACAGTAAAAAAAATCGGCAAAAGTAAAGCAATTTATATCTTTACAAATTGGCTGCAAATAAATATTTAAAATATTATTTTTGAGCTTAAATTTAATAATAATCAACAAAAAAAGGGAATAAATTAATTATCCCCTCTTGGATTCGATCGATTAGCCAAAAGCAAAATTCGCAGCACTCAAACTATTAGCTTGAGTATTAGCTAACAGTGCTATTTCTTGATTCAAAACAGAAATAGAAGTAGTATTTAGATCTCTTTGAGAGATAGTCAAATCGCTGAAAGTAAATACTTGTCCTCCCAAACCTAAAACAAATGTCGAAGGCGATCGCCCCCCGGGATTATCAAACGACCAAAAATCCGTTATTGCATTTCCGGCAATTAATTCCGTCGTCTATCCTTGAAATGGAGGAGTTCCAGTAGCCCCAGTAAAGTCTTGGAAAAGCAATACAGTCGGCGTTTTTACTACCACGATTTCTAATCTCCAGAGCTATAAAATAATAATTATCTCTAGGTCGCAACCTGACTTGATTATCATTTCATAACATCAGGATAGTTTAACTAGAATTTAAGCAGATTTTAATTTCAAGTACTTTTTTTTGTAACCTACAGATATAATACAAAATTATAAATTGTATAATTACCAATTTGTCAGCCCGCAACCAAAATTATGAGCCTCAATGCCAATATTCCTGATAGCTATCAAGAGATAGTCCAAGAACTCGATTTAATGCTGAGAGCTAAATACCCACTATTGTATTTAGTCAGTGCCGAAGAAGATCCGATCGAGGATATATTGTATTATTTAGCTGATTGTCCCGAGTCGCAGCGGGATGTAGTAATGTGGGATATTGTGCGGGGTTGGGACGATAATGGAACTGCAAAAGGATCGATTATGGCAGCACTCGATCGCATTCGTAAAGCAGATAAAAAAGAAAATATTCTTTTCGTACTCAGAGATATACATTTTATTTTGAAATATCCTCTAGCCGATCGCAACGCTCCAGCAGTCAGAGAAATCAAAAACCTCAGCAAAGAATTAAAGCGATCGCGCAATAGTTTAATTATTGTCAGTCATAGTTTACAAATACCCGAAGAATTTGCCGAAGAAGTTACGGTAGTAGATTTTCCTTTACCTAATGCTAAAGAGATCGATTATTTAATTACGCAAACGGTAGCTTCCGATCGCCTGAAAATTAAAGGCTTAGCAAAAGAACAATTTATCAAAGCTTGTTGCGGGTTGAGTCGGGCCAGAATACTGAGAATTTTAGCAAAAGCACTGGCAGCCAAACAAGAGGTTAACGAATCAGATCTAGATGAAGTTTTAGAAGAGAAAAAACAAGCCATCAGACGAACTGGTATTTTAGAATTTTCTACCTCCCAAGAATCTTTAAAAAGCGTCGGCGGATTGGATAATCTTAAAGAATGGGTCAAAATGCGGCAAAATGCTTTTACTGACGAAGCGAGAAGTTATGGAATTCCCAATCCTAAAGGTTTATTATTAGTAGGAATTCAAGGAACGGGAAAATCTCTCTGTGCTAAAACGATCGCCCGAGAATGGCGTTTACCTTTATTGCGTTTGGATGCGGGTCGTTTATTTGGCGGTATAGTCGGAGAGAGTGAAAGTAGGGTACGTCAAACCATAAAACTCGCCGAAGCAATGTCACCCTGCGTCTTGTGGATGGATGAAATTGATAAAGCTTTTGGTAATATAACTAGTGGTGTCGATGGCGATTCTGGGACATCTAGAAGGGTATTCGGAGCGTTAATTACTTGGATGCAAGAAAAAACAGCCCCAGTCTTTATCGTCGCTACTGCCAATAATGTCGGTATTTTACCCGCCGAATTGTTGCGAAAAGGACGTTTTGACGAGATTTTCTTTTTAAATTTACCGACCGATCGCGAAAGACAAGATATATTCAAAGTCCATTTACAGCGTTTGCGTTCTTCAAGAATTCGAGATTTTGACTTGACAAAATTAGCCAGATTTGCTAACGATTTTAGCGGCGCGGAAATCGAGCAAGTCATCATCGACGGGATGTATCGAGGGTTTGCACAAAAACGGGATTTTACCACTGAAGATATTTTAATTGCGATCGAGGAAACAGTTCCATTAGCTGCGATCGCCAGTCAACAAATAGAAGCATTAAAAAAATGGGCCGCTCGGGCTGGTGCGAGAACTGCTTCTAAAGATTTAGAATTAGTAGATGAGTTAAAAAAATACACTTTTGGTAAAGATATTGGCTCTTTATAAATAAACTTAAAAAAGTAACAATTTAGGAGGTTAATTATGTCTCATTTCACCACTATTAAAGTTGAAATCAAAAACGGAATTATCTTACAAGAAGTTTTAGAAGAATTAGGATATCAAGTAGCAAATAATACTAAAGTTCGCGGCTATCAAGGAAATACAACCCAAGCAGAATATGTAATTAAACAAAATAACGGTTACGACCTCGGTTTTAGTCGCAATGGTGAAAATTACGAACTAATTGCCGATTTTTGGGGTGCGAGAATTAATCAAAAAGAATTTGTTAATTCAATAAGTCAGAAATACGCCCATAAAACTTTAATTCAATCTGCTAACGAACAAGGTTTTAACATCGAAGAAGAGGAGATTTTAGAAGATGGAACTGTTAGACTTGTAGTCGGTAAATGGGTTTGATTATAAGAAGTCATAGGTCAGAGGTCAGAAGTCATAGGTTAGAGGTCAGAGGTCAGAAGTTAGAGGTCAGAGGTCAGAGGTCAGAGGTAGCAAGTTGGAGGGAAGGAGGGTCATCCCAGCGCTGGCGTTGGCGGGCGCCACGCTGCCGCCCGGGGGCGGCGCCATCTGACCTCTGATCTCTGACCTCCGACCGCATAGCGCGCGTGGCG
>CAYWIH010000213.1:0-4645 GCA_964458305.1 uncultured bacterium
AGCCTGTCTACCGCTCCCGGAACGTCTGCCAAGACAGTCAGAAGTCAGAAGTCAGAAGTCATAATAATTATTATTAATTACTCTATGACATATTTTTACTCTTTGTATTTGTAGGGTAATTTTTCAGAAATGGTATAAAAATTATTTTCTCGACAAAATAGCTTTTAATATTGCTTTTGATGCTTCAAGTTGTTCGGGTTCAAGTTCTGTTTGTTGCCAACTTTCTCTTTTTTGTAAACTTTCGCACCATTTTTTTACCTTCGGATATTCATCTAAAGATATGCCTAAATGAGGGATTGCAGGTACTGCCGTTCCTGCTACAATATCGGCTAAAGTAAGTTTTTCATCGCAAAAATAAGCACTATTTTCAACTAAATTATCTTCAAAATATTGCAAGGCTGTCCCTATTTGTTTTTTGGCTTTTTCTAACTTTTCACTTGCTACTGGTAACTCTAACATTTCCCGCATAATAACGATCGAAGCTGGAGGTAATTCATTAACAGTAATAAATTCGATCGCTCGCATTTTAGCAATAGATTTAGGATCTGGTGCTGATAAAAAAGAAGGTTCGGGATATTTTGCTTCTAAATAATCTAAAATCGCCAAAGATTCTACTACAGTAAAATCGTCGTCAACTAAAACGGGAATGTGATGAAAAGGATTAATTTTTGTAAATTCTGGTTGAAATTGGTCGCCGTTTAATTTCATTAAAATTGGCTCGAATTCTAAATTTTTTTCGAGCAAAGATACCCAAACTCGACGGGCATTAACGGATATGGGAGTGTAATAGAACTTTAACATTTTTTAGCTGAATAGAAATTTATTTTAAAGATTAACTCGATCGAGTTTGTTTAGCAAGGGATTTAAACATTTTTCAATTTCTTCAGCAGATTTGCGATATCGATCTAAATCGTTACCATAAGGATCTTCAATATCGATATTTTCTTTTGCTCCGATATATTCTTTGAGAGTAAAAATCTGTTTGGCCATTTGTGGAAACATAGCCAAAAGTAAATATTTTTGAGTTTTAGTCATAGTTAAAATTAAATTAGCCCATAAAATTAATTCTGGGTTGATTCTTTGCGATCGATGGGAATAATCGATCTTTTTTTCTTGCAAAATATAACTAACTTCAATGGAAATTGGATCGCCATTAGCTGCAGAAATTCCGGCCGATTTTACTTGAATATTTTTATTTTTAATTCGAGCTATTAATAAAGCTTCAGCCATCGGACTGCGACAAGTATTCCCGCTACAAATAAATAATATATTCATTTTAATAAATGGTGACATCTTGGTTAAAAATAAGATTTCAGTTTCGATCGTGCTATGATTAAATATGCATTTTCAAACCTGTTTAGAAAGATGAAAAATTTAATTTTCCTAACTTTCATAATCTTAACTAATAGTTTGTTAGCTGGTTGCAATGCAAAACAGGCCCGGATCTCAGACGATCCGAGTATAAACTTAAAATCCGATCGAATTGTCAAAAAAGATTCTCGAGTAATTACAAAATATGTAGCGATCGAAGGTCACACTGATACTGTTTCTAAGGTGGTGTTTAGCCCTGACGGTCAAACAATTGTTAGTGGTGGTAGGGATGGAACAGTAAGACTTTGGGATTTAAAAGATAATAACCTTTAGATCGGGTTTCTCAATTCAGAAATTATTTACGATTCGATCGCATAAATCGGCAACGAGAATCTCGGAGTTTCAGCATAATTAAACGATCTCTTCGAGATTTTATTTTTTAGTTACTCTCGTGAAAGATCCGATAAATTTTAACTGACATCTCCATAAATATATAATTTTTTTCGTATTCCATCCCTATTTTTTCTGCAACTCGTATTGAAGCAATATTTTTAGCTTGAATCAGAGAAATAAGATTAGAAAAATTAAATCTTTCAAAACCATAATCTCGTACTGCGATCGCTGCTTCTGTTGCCAAACCCCTTAGCTTTTAGTTCTAATGACAACTCGAAGAAGTTAAGGGGGTATTTAAAGATCTTATATCATTAGGATTAGCTGTTAATAATATAGTGCCATCTGCGCGATGCAACCAGCCTTTTGCTTGTTGAACTTGAGGTTTATTTGTGATGGAATTTTTTTCAGTATTTAAATTTACTTTGTTAACAGTTTTATTTTTACTTTTGCTCCATTCAACTAAAGGAAAAGAGTTTTCTAATGATTCGACCGGATTGGGTGCAATGCCACCCTTGCCAACAATAGTAAAAGAACTGCCTTTAGCGATCGCATCATATTTATATTCGCAAGGATCGTTAGCAATAATTTTTTCGACATCAATTGGAGAGATAGGTAAATCCGTCGTACTTTTACTAATTTCCTCGTTATTTAATCCCTCGATCGACACAGTACCATCAATACCTAAATTTGAAGAAGCGGTAATATTTAAAAATTGAGGATAACCAAAAATGGCGTTAGTAGTAATATTTATATTTCCTCCTTGACCTAAATAAGCATTAGCAACAATCTCGTTATTTCGCGAAAAAGCTAATATTAAAGGGGATGCAATTTTGATATTACCTCCATCTCCCGAACTACCATCGATCCCGGAAGTAGCAGAAATACGACTAAAATTTTTTAAAGTTAAAATACTTTGTAAATCAATATTAATATTGCCTCCGGTTCTACTATTATTTTCGGCATTTATCAAACCGCGATCGAGGGCTAAAAATAAGGCTTGAATATCGATTTGTCCGCCGTTGCCCGTTCCT
Source organism: uncultured bacterium (assembly GCA_964458305.1). Taxonomy (GTDB): domain Bacteria; phylum Cyanobacteriota; class Cyanobacteriia; order Cyanobacteriales; family JASJDA01; genus JASJDA01. The sequence continues at coordinate 2,736 of CAYWIH010000213.1, forward strand.
AAATTACTAACCTCGATCTTACTATTATTTTGAAGCGTTATCTTATCTTTGGCGGCGATCGAAATATTACCTCCATCTCCCGAACTATTAACTGAAGTAATACTAGAAATTTTCCCTCCATTATTTAAATTTAAGCGATCGAGATTAAGATTAATATTTCCCGCATTTCCCCTATTAAAGCTTGTTGCAGAAATTTCAGCACCTCCTGTAATATTTAAATTGCTAGTCTCGACCTCAATATTTCCTCCTGCTCCCGCTCCTGATGTGGCGACAAAAAAACCCGATCTATTATTTAACCTTTGATTTAAACCATCAAGAGTGATATTTTGGGCGGTTATTTTTATGCTCCCAGCATTCCCTTGCCCCAAGGTACTAGCAGAAATTACAGCCCCATTAGTTATGAATAAAGAGTTTGTGTCGATAGTTAAATTTCCCCCTGCTCCACTTGCTTCTGTCTGAGCAAATAAGCCCGAGAGAACGTCTTCGATCGAATTTGAGCCATCGAGAATAATATTTTCTGCGTTTACGGTTATGTTACCTCCATTGCCCTGCCCCGATGTAGTACCTGAAACTTGTGCTCCTCTAGTTATGGATAAAGAGTTAGTGTCGATAGTCAGATTGCCCCCTGCTCCATTTCCTTGCGTGCCGATAAATAAACCAGATCCGCGATCGAGAGCAATATTTTGTGCTTTTACAGTTAAACTACCAGCATTACCATTCCCGAAGGTACTGGCTGAAATTTGCGCCTTATTGGTTGCGGTTAAAGAGTTGGTATTAATAGTTAAATTTCCTCCCGCTCCCGTTCCTTCTACGTTACGAGCTGAAATTAATGCCCCATTAATTACGGTTAAAGAGTTAGTATTAATAGTTAAATTTCCTCCCGCTCCCGTTCCTTCTGTCTGAGCAAATAAGCCTGAGAACGAGCCATCAAGATTAATATTTTGGGCGTTTATTGTTATACTCCCAGCATTACCCTCCCCAAAGGTACTAGCCGAAAATTGTGCCCCATTAGTTATAGTTAGAGAGTTAGTGTTAACGGTAAGATTTCCACCCGCTCCTTTTCCTTCTGTCTGGGTAGATAAACCTGACGGAGAGCCATCGATCGCATTTAAGCCATCAAGATTAATATTTTGTGCGTTTACTGTTAAATTTCCTCCATTACCCTCTCCGAAAATATTAGCTGAAATTTGTGCCCCATTAGTTATAGTTAAAGAATTAGTGTTAACTGTAAGATTTCCTCCTGCACCTGTTGACCCCGGATTAGCTTGAGCCAGTAAACCAGACGACGGAAGGCCATCGATCGGATTTAAGCCATCAAGATTAATATTTTGTGCGTTTACTGTTAAATTTCCTCCATTACCCTCCCCAAAAGTACCCACTGAAATATATGCCCCATTATTGACACGTAAAAAGTCAGTTGCGATGGTGAGATTTCCTCCCGCACCTGCACCAGATGTTCTATTTTCAATTCGCGCGCCATTAGTCATATTTAAATCTTTAGTTTCGATTGTTATATCTCCACCATTTTTGGTATTCCCAGTCACATTAAACAAGCCTGTTAAAATACCATTTGCGCCATCAATTTTAATATTTTTAGCTTTTAAATTTAAATTTGCAGATCCTGTTTTAATTCCAAAAGTATCATCTTGAACTATAAATATAAAACCACCATTGACAACTTGTAAGCGATCGGTATCGATCGCAATATCGTTAGTAGAAATTAACTCGCCCCGATCGATTATTATTTCCCTAGGAATATTTCTAATTGCGTTAGTAAATAAAGCATCTGGTTGTACTGTTAGTAAATTATCTCCCCCAGGATTTACGGCACTAAAAGAGCCAGTTTCTCCCAATTTAATCCCATCGGCAGTTGTGGCAGTAAACGAACCTCTAATATCTAATTTTGCACC
>CAYWIH010000214.1:0-4627 GCA_964458305.1 uncultured bacterium
AAACAACCACAGAAGAAGCACCAAGCTCTCCTCTAGAAACTAAAGACGAACTAGACGATTTAAACCTAGAAAGCTCTTCTTCTAGTTTAGAAACCAGTAACGAACTAGACGATTTAAACCTAGAAACAACTACAGAAGAATCACCAAGCTCTCCTCTAGAAACTAAAGACGAATTCGACGATTTAAACCTAGAAACATCGACAGCAAGTAGCTCTCAATTCGATGAATTAGATCTAGAATCTTCTTCTCCTAGTATTGAAACTAAAGACGAATTAGATGATTTAAACTTAGAAACAACCACAGAAGAAGCACAAAATTCCAGTTTACAAACAGATGAATTAGATATAGAAACAGCTACAGCTAGCCCTCAAACAACTGATGAACTCGACGATTTAAACCTAGAAACATCGACAGCAAGTAGCTCTCAATTCGATGAATTAGATCTAGAATCTTCTTCTCCTAGTATTGAAACTAAAGACGAATTAGATGATTTAAATCTAGAAACAGCTGCGTCTCCTAGCTTAGAAACCAGCAATGAATTAGACGAATTCAATCTAGAAACAACTACAGAACAAGCACCTAGTTCCACTATAGAAACTAGCAATGAATTAGACGAACTAGACGAATTCAATCTAGAAACAATAGCAGACGAACCTCAAACTTCTTCTGGTTTAGAAACAAAAGATGAATTAGATGAGTTCGATCTAGAAGACTTAGAAAATAGAAACGATTTAGATGAGTTCGATCTAGAAGATTCTTCTTTATCTTCTCCTGCTCTGGGAGATAAAAAATTAGATGAAACCGAGGCAGAAGATTCTTTCTTGTCCGCTCCCTCTCTCGGAGATAAGGAATTAGATGATTTAGATCTAGAAGATTCGACAATACAAAAACAAGCAGAAACTAATAACATCTTGGAGACAGAATCAAAACTGACATCAAATTGGCAAGATTCAGAAGAATTAGATTCTTTAAACTTAGAATTAGATGAGGAAAGCGCAAAACCAAATGAATTAGAAGAAAAACAAACAGAACAATTATCGACAGATACAAAAAATATAGAACAAGAGCTAGAATTATTTCTAGAAGATGAAAAAGAAGACCAAAAAGAAGATGACAAAGATCTATTTCCAGAATTGTTTGAAGACACAAAAGAAGAGCCAAAATTAGAACAGGAAAAACCAGCAAGTAGTCTCGAAGAACAAGAAAAAATAGACCCATTATCGTCAGATTTGTGGGAAGAAGGAGAGACTAAAGAATCGAACAAAACACCACAATCATCCGAAGATAGCGATCGCTCTGATGATAAACCTAAAAGTCCTTTCGATTGGTTTTTCTAAGGGAAAATGCCAGTGTTAAAATAATAGCCCGGGTTATTCTCCTGGGTTATTATTCTTTTAAATCAAAACAGTGGTAAAATTTCGCTAGGCAAATCGATCGCTCTTTAAAAGATATTAAGAAAATCAACTAAAACCAAGACTGTGACAGCACCAAAAAGCTATAAAGATACCGTCAATTTACCCAAAACTGATTTTAATATGCGCGCTAACTCGACAAAGCGCGAACCAGAATTACAACAATTTTGGGCAGAAAATCAGATTTACGAACAGTTATCCCAAAATAATCCCGGAGATACTTTTATTTTGCACGACGGGCCGCCCTATGCTAACGGCCCGATCCACATGGGGACGACTCTTAATAAAACTCTTAAAGATATTATTAATAAATATAAATTGCTCAGAGGGCATAAAGTTCGCTACATTCCAGGATGGGACTGTCACGGGTTGCCGATCGAACTGAAAGTTCTCCAAAAAATGAAATCGAAAGATCGTCAGCAGCTTACTCCTTTAAAATTGCGTCATAAAGCTAGAGATTTTGCACTTGCAGCGATCGAAGAACAAAGGGGACAATTTAAGCGTTGTGGAGTCTGGGGGGAGTGGGAAAATCCCTATTTAACTTTAAATCCAGCCTACGAAGCGGCGCAAATCGGTGTCTTCGGACAAATGGCCCTCAAAGGATACATTTATCGCAGTTTAAAACCAGTCCACTGGAGTCCTAGTTCTCGGACAGCTTTAGCAGAAGCAGAGTTAGAATATCCAGAAGGTCACACTTCTCAAAGTATTTACGCTGCATTTCCGATTACTGAATTAGGATCGGCTGCCAAAGAAATTTTATCATCCTATCAAGATAATTTATCCCTGGCGATCTGGACTACTACCCCCTGGACTATACCCGGTAATTTAGCCGTAGCGGTAAATGGTAAGTTAGATTACGCAGTTGTCGAAACTGAGGGAAAATATGTTATCATAGCTGCCGATTTGGTAGAAAAATTGACGGAAAAATTAGCAATTCCCATGACCGTCAAAACCACTTTATCGGGGGAAGTATTAGAAAACTGTAGTTACAAACATCCCCTGTTCGATCGCACTAGTAAAGTAGTCATCGGTGGCGATTATATCACTACAGAATCGGGTACTGGTTTAGTTCATACAGCCCCAGGTCACGGTCAAGAAGATTATATCGTAGGTAAGCGTTACGGTTTAGAAGTTCTTTCCCCAGTAGACGATCGCGGTATTTTTACCGAAGAAGCTGGCAAATTTGCTGGTTTGAACGTTTTAAAAGACGCAAACGATGCCATTATCGCAGCATTAAACGAAACAGGATCTTTACTCAAAGAAGAGGCATATCAGCACAAATATCCCTACGACTGGCGCACTAAAAAACCTACCATTTTCCGCGCCACAGAACAATGGTTTGCATCGGTAGAAGGTTTTAGAGAAGAAGCATTAAAAGCGATCGAGTCTGTAAAATGGATACCACCCCAAGGACAAAATAGAATTACTCCTATGGTGGCAGATCGATCGGACTGGTGTATCTCTCGTCAGCGTAATTGGGGCGTACCAATACCCGTATTTTACGACGAAGATAGCAACGACGTACTATTAAACGAAGCAACTATTAACCACGTTCAAAAAATAATCGCCGAAAAAGGATCTGATGCTTGGTGGGAGTTATCGGTAGAGGAATTATTACCCGAACAATACCGCAATAATGGCAAAACCTACCGCAAAGGTACGGATACGATGGATGTTTGGTTCGACTCTGGATCTTCTTGGGCTTCTGTGGTAAAACAAAGAGGCTTGCAATATCCAGCAGATATTTATTTAGAAGGTTCGGATCAGCATCGCGGTTGGTTTCAATCTAGTTTATTAACTAGCGTTGCTAGTAACAGTATTGCCCCATATAAAACAGTTTTAACTCACGGTTTTGTTCTCGACGAAAAAGGTCGAAAAATGAGTAAATCTCTGGGCAATACAGTAGATCCGATGACGATTATTGAAGGAGGAAATAATAAGAAGAAAGAACCTGCTTATGGTGCTGACGTACTGCGTTTGTGGGTCTCTTCTGTCGATTATTCTTCTGACGTTCCTCTCGGTCAAAATATTCTCAAACAACAAGCAGATATCTATCGCAAAATTCGCAACACCGCTAAATATTTATTAGGAAGTTTGCACGATTTCGATCCAGAAAAACATACCGTTCCTTATGAAGAATTAGCTGGAATAGATAAGTATATTTTGCATCGCATGAGCGAAGTTTTTGCAGAAGTAACCGAAGCATACGAAAATTATCAATTCTTCCGTTTCTTCCAAACAATTCAGAATTTCTGCGTCGTAGATTTGTCTAATTTCTATTTAGATATTGCCAAAGATAGACTTTATATAAGTAGTTTAGATTCTCCGCGTCGTCGCAGTTGTCAGACAGTATTAAAAATCGCGATCGAAAATTTAGCTTCATCGATCGCCCCGGTACTTTCTCACATGGCCGAAGATATTTGGCAATTTATCCCCTACGATACTGGTTACAAGTCCGTATTTCAGTCCGGTTGGGTAGAAATTAACTCCGAATGGAAGCAACCAGAAATAGCCGAATATTGGCAATTTTTCCGACAGTTACGCGACGAAGTCAATAAAGTTTTAGAAGCTGCTAGATCTGCTAAAGCGATCGGTTCTTCAGAAGATGCTAAAGTTCTTTTATACGCTTCGGAAGAAGAATTAAAATCGAAACTATCATCTTTCAATTCCGATAATAAAATAGACGAACTGCGTTACTTATTTAGAGTTTCTCAAGTCGAAATATTAGATAGTAACAATGCGATCGAGTCGACAGAGTTTAATAGTACATCAGAACCAGTTAAAATCGGCGTACTCAAAGCAGACGGCCAAAAATGCGAAAGATGTTGGAATTATTCGACTCGAGTCGGCGAATTTAAAGACGATCCGACCATTTGCGAACGTTGTAACGATGCTTTAGTTGGGAAGTTTTAAACCTAATTAAACAAGAAATAAAAAGCGCGATCGGAGGCTAGTAATTGTATTTATTATTACTAAGCTTCCGATTTTTTTATTCTGATGTTTGGATATTTTATGATGAAAGTAGCTTTAAAATTAGAGACAAGTAAAAATGTTCAAATACTCGATCGCAATATCCCTATTATTCTTTGAGTTATTTATCTAGAGGATTAGCCAAAGCAGAATTAAATAAAAAAGATAAAGCACGTGAAGATTTGGAAATTGAATAAGGAAGTATCGATCCTAGATTTATCATTTTTTATTAACGGCGATCGCTC
>CAYWIH010000215.1:0-4606 GCA_964458305.1 uncultured bacterium
GGCATTAACGAGTTGAAAATGATTTTAATACCTGAAGGTAAATAACACAAATAAAGGTGTATTCTAGTCTACATCTAGGTTAAAAGAGATTTAAGCCATTATAAAATAATAAAAATAAAATTAATAAAATGAGTAAATTAAGTTTTAATATTTCCCGAAAACAACGGCTCGGTTTAACAATTTTATTATTGTCGATCGGATTAATTTTAATTGGAATAATTTCTTTATCTTTAGGTGCGGTAGATTTAACTATATCCGAACTGTGGCAAGGAATTTTACAAAGAGGCGATCGGATCGATCGAACTATAATCTGGCAGTTGAGGCTGCCGCGAATTCTGGCTGCAATGCTGGTAGGAGCGGCTTTAGGCACGTCGGGAGCATTATTACAGGGAATGCTTCGCAACCCCCTAGCAACCCCCTTTTTACTGGGAATTTCCGCCGGAGCTGGTTTAGTAATCGTCAGCGCGATAACATTGGGATTGTATTCTGGTTGGATACCTCTGGCTGCTTGGTGCGGGGCAATTTTTACCACAACTTTAGTTTATTTTTTAGCACGCAACGGCAACAATATCGCGATCGATCGGCTGATTTTAGCAGGTGTAGCAATTTCTTCTTTATTCGGATCTTTACAAACTGTTTTATTATTACTTGCCGAAGACAGTCGCATTCAAACCGCCCTAAACTGGATTGTAGGCAGCTTAAACGGGAGAGGTTGGCAAGAATTGAGCGTAAGCGCGCCATATATTTTAGTAGCATTAATCGTAGCTTGTTTGCTGGGTCGCAATCTCAACGTTTTAAACTTAGGGGACGATCTCGCAGTGGGTTTAGGATTTAAACTGGGGCGATCGCGCATCCTGATCGGTGGGGTAGCCACTCTTTTAGCTGCTGGTGCTGTTAGTATTGCAGGATTAATCGGTTTTGTTGGCTTGATCGTTCCCCAAGCAATACGCTTATCGATCGGTAGTAGCGATTATCGTTGGTTAATACCTCTTTCTGCTCTCGGTGGTGCTTTAGTGCTTTCTGGCGCGGATTTACTAGCTCGCATCGGTGCTGTAGAATTGCCCGTAGGTGCTGTTACTGCTTTATTAGGTTCTCCTTTATTCGTTTGGTTGCTTTATCGCCGAAAATGAACTCAAAAGAGAACTCACCAAGTCAGAGGTTTCAGTTTAAAATTGCGATCGAATATTACTAATTCAAGATTAGAAGCATCAATATTAAATAGTTTACCCCTGACCCCTGACCTCTGACCCCCGATCCTCTAAAATGCCAATTAGAACCCAAAACCTGAGCGGTGGATATCAAAATAAAATAGTAATCAAAGATATCGATCTTACTCTCGATAATGGTGAATGGTTGAGTTTATTGGGTGCAAACGGATCGGGTAAATCTACTTTAATTAAAACGATCGCGCGGATTTTACAACCAACTCGAGGAAGCGTTTATTTAGATGGCAAATTAATTCATAAATCTTCGCCCCAGATCGTAGCCCGAAAAATGGCAATCTTACCCCAGCAACAAACAATTCCAACAGGATTAACAGTATATCAGCTCGTCAGTTTGGGCCGAACACCCCATCAAGAATGGTGGGAATGGGAACTAAAAAAAAGCGATCGCGCGATCGTCAACGCAGCACTAGCACAAACGCAAATGGATCGAATGAGCGATCGTCAGGTAACGGAATTATCCGGTGGGGAAAGACAAAGAGCATTTTTAGCTTTAGCTTTAGCACAAGATCCGCAAATTATTTTATTAGATGAACCAACTACTTATTTAGATATCAATTATCAATTACAATTGCTAGAGTTATTAAAGCAACTCCAACAACAGCGACAATTAACTATCGTTACAGTGTTGCACGAAATTAATTTAGCTGCTAGATACAGCGATCGCCTGGCTATGTTGCTTCATGGCAATCTCTATACTGTCGGAACTCCAGCAGAGGTTTTAAACAAACAAGTTATTGCTGATGTTTTTGACGTTATCGTAGAGGTTATTAATACTCCCGTCGGGCTACAAATTTGTCCTCTTTCTTCTCGATCGAATTAAAATAAAATTATGTCTAAATCTTGGCTAAAATTCTGTTTAATTTTTTTAATTAGTTGCTTCTTTTTTGCTTGCGCTTCTCCATCGGTTCGGCAACAAGATTCTTTTGAGCCAACAATCGAATCTCCTCAAAGAATTGTCGCTCTTACTTCTTTAACCGCAGATATTACCGAACGATTAGCACCAAATAAATTAGTCGGAATTGTTGGCAGTTCTTTACTGACTAGTGACGATCGCTTTAAGGATATCGAACTAGTTTCTCAAGGTCAAACCCCACCAAATTTAGAAACAATTATCGATCTCAAACCGGATTTGGTTATCGGTGCGGCAGGTTTTTACAGCCAAACTATGGCAAAATTAGAAGAGTTGGGAATTGGTACTTTAGAGACAAAAGTTGATAGTTGGGAGAGATTGTTAGCCACTACTAAAACTTTAGGCGATCGCCTCGATGTCGACCCGCAACCGTTATTAAACCAATATCAATCTTTCATTCAAGATCTTCCCGCAGCCAGTCCTTCAACTCTATTAATTATTAACAACAAACCGATTTTATCTCCAAATAAAAATAGTTGGGCTGGAGATTTATTAGGGCAATTTAATGCCAAAAATGTTACGGCATCGATTCAAGGAGATTCAAATCTTTTTCGAGGTTACGTAACTCTTTCTCCCGAAACGATTATTAAAACTAATCCCGAAGTTATTTTAGTCGTAAACGCCGATCCAAATATTTTAAATAAATTTAAAGCCGATCCTTTTTGGAAAGAACTTAAAGCAACCCAAAGCGATCGAGTTTATTCTTTCGATTATTTTGGCTTAGTCAACCCCGGCAGTATCGAGAAAATCAAAGAAACTTGCACCAGATTAAAACAAGTTTTACAAGAATACAAAATAGCTAAAAGCTCTCGAGCGAACATTATTTTTGAGAAATAAGCTGTTAATCATTTAATAAAATTAAATTTATTTTATTCTAGAAACTATTTGTAGCGATCGTTTTGGCATACGGTCTTAACTTTTGCAAATTGGTATCGATCTTGGAGAGCAAGAAAAGTTATGACTGCTAATTTTTAGCGATCGACCAAAATAGCAATATTTATAAAAAAAAATAGTTATCTTGCCAGAAAATCGAATTTCAAAATTACCTATTTGTTTCTTATCTTAGCTGTAATTAAAATTGATATAATTGGCAGATTTTAGAGTATTTCTTAGGATAGAGGTTTCAAAAAAACCGAGCGAATATTATCCAAATTAATCTCAATAAAAAACTTTCAAAAAAAGGAGATCGTCGTGACAAATTCGAGCGAATTTAAATTGCTAGCACCATATAATAAAGAAGCAGCATTAATCGGATCTTTTTCCGACTGGAAAGAAATACCAATGGAAAAAGACGATCGGGGCTACTTTCGCACTACGCTAGAACTAGAAGACGGAGAATATCAATATAAATTTAAAGTGCGATCGAAAAGCTGGTTTTTCGATCCAGATGAATGGGTGTATGTAGTCGATCCTTATGCTACCGACATAGATAACGAAACTCAAAACGGAATAATTCGCATTAAAGACGGTGAAAAAATAGTCGATACCTACGTTTGGCAACATGACGATAAACCACTACCCAGCGATCGCGAATTAGTTATTTACGAAATGCATATTTCCGACTTTTCTGGAGGAGAAGACGATCCTAACCCCAGAGGAAAATACCAAGACGCGATCGAAAAACTAGATTATTTGTGCGATCTCGGTGTAAATGCGATCGAACTGATGCCAGTTAAAGAATATCCCGGAGAATATAGTTGGGGTTACAACCCGCGTCATTTTTTTACCGCAGAATCTAGTTACGGATCTACGGCAGAATTAAAACAGTTAATCGATGAATGTCATGCTAGGGGTATTCGCGTTATTATCGACGGTATTTATAACCATTCAGAAAAAGAAAGTCCTTTAACACAAATAGACCACGATTATTGGTATCACCACTCACCCACAGATCCCGATAATAGTTGGGGGCCTGAATTTAATTATGAAAAATACGATGAAAATTTAGACACTAAACCAGCTTGGGACTTTATCGGCGATACGATTCGTTTCTGGATTCGAGAATACCATATCGACGGTATCCGTTACGATGCGGCCAAACAAATTGCTAATTACGACTTTATGCACTGGATCGTCAAAGAAACTCAAAAAACCGCAGGTGAAAAGCCTTTTTATAATATCGCCGAACACATCCCAGAAACTACCACCATTACCAATTTAGAAGGGCCGATGGATGGTTGTTGGCACGATAGTTTCTATCATACCGTTAAAGCTCATATCTGCGGCGATCGCTTTAATTTAGAAGAACTTAAAAATGTTATCGATTGCAAACGTCAAGGTTTTCTCGGCACTACTAATGTAGTAAATTATCTCACCAATCACGATCGCAAACGTTTAATGGTAGAGTTAGCAGAGCGGGAAATTCACGACGAAGCTGCTTTCAAACGAGTCGAGCTGGGTATGGTATTGTTAATGACAGCAGTTGGCGTTCCTATGTTGTGGATGGGTGAAGAATTTGGCGATTATCACG
>CAYWIH010000216.1:0-4506 GCA_964458305.1 uncultured bacterium
GTCAGAGGTCAGAGGTCAGAGGTCAGAGGTCAGAGGTCAGAGGTCAGAGGTCAGAACTTTTAAATTTCTTCCCCAGTAGCAAGATGGCGAACTTTACCGTGACGAGAGATTTTCGCTTCGCGATCGGCAGCACCGATGAAAGTCCATCCGCTTCTACCAATTTCTTGACCTATTTTAATTCTTTTAGTGATGCCGTTAATACTAAATAAAGCAACGGAACTATTGCCAGATTCAAACAATCCTACTAAAACGTGAGTAACAGTATTATTTGCAGCTGTTTCTTGAGTTGAAGATCTAAAAAATAGAGAATTTTTACCTTTTATTGGTGGTGGTTTTGGTACGCTCAAACGACGTTCGGAATCGATTTCTGGATTGGCAGCTACGGGGATATAAACTCTTTCTATTTTCTCAATTATTTTAACTTTAGAGCGACTATTTTCGGATTGTAATTGAAGATTTTCTTGCTCTTGTTTGGCTGCAATTTTTCTTTCGATCGCTGTTAAAGATTGGCTCATATATTTAATAAATTGAGCGTCGGAATTTGAGATTTTTAAGATCGATTTGCTTGTTATTTCGGTTACAGTTGGAGATTGCCAGGGTAATGTTATTTTATTTTTGCTTGACAACCAAAATAAAATTAAGATTAAATAAATAACAGAGATACAAAACAAGATTTTATCCAAGTTATCGAGGATACTTTTCCTGCGCTTAGGTCTTTTGGTTTCGAAATTAGATTGATTTTCGCTCTTAATTTCAGGTAATAATAATCGATCGTTTGCTAAATTACTTTTCTGGTTTGGAGGAATTAACTGCATATTTACCGAGCCATCTGACGCGATCGGAAGGATAATTAAGTTTAACAAGAGCAAGAATTATTTTGGGTATTTTGCTTGTTAGAGATAGATAATTTTTTTTTTGTTAGATTTAGGCAGTAAAACTTATAAAATCTAACTAATTCAGAGTAGCCCCGATCGCAGTTTAATTCAATTTTGAGAACCAGAAGAACTAAAACTATAAATAATTTGAGTTTGTAAACGATCTGAAACTGAAGAAGGTAAATTAGTTAAAGGAAAAGTTTGGCGATTTAAGTTAACCTGCAAAGACATCATCGGATCTTCGCCAGAAGCGATTAAAAATTCAAGACGATCTAGAGGCATAGAAGTAGCGATTTTATCTAAAATTTGAAAAACTGTTTTAAAGTCATGAAGATCTTTGTCTCGATACCAATCAGAATTGGCTAATTGAGTGCGATCGAAACCGAGATGAAAAATTAAACTGGGTTTGCCGAATAAAGCGATCGCCACAGGTCTAGTTTCTTCTTGTAAAAGCAGTCCGAAAGAAGCCGCTAAGTGACGCAGTTTATCTAACTTTTCGTAACGTTCTTTTAAAGATTCCAGGCTGACTTGCCAATCGATCGCAACTGCAATTAAATAAGTTTCGAGGAGCAAATGGCCCATTTTTTCGGCTTTAGTCGCTAAATAACTAGAATTATGATCGTTTGCTTCAATTAGGAGCGGTACGCGATCGACTATTTCTAAACCGTAACCTTTGAGGCCGGCAATTTTGCGGGGATTGTTAGTTACCAGACGAATTTGCTTGACTCCGAGATCGTTGAGAATTTGCGCCCCCATCCCGTAATCTCGCAGATCTGCAGGAAAACCCAAACGTTCGTTAGCTTCTACCGTATCGAGTCCCATATCTTGCAGAGAATAGGCTTTTAATTTATTGACTAAACCGATTCCCCGTCCTTCTTGTCGCAAATAGACTACGACACCTAAATTAGCTTTCTCAATTATGTTTAAAGCTGCTTGAAGTTGCATCCGACAGTCGCAACGCAGAGAACCCAAAGCATCTCCAGTCAAACATTCTGAATGCATTCTTACGGTTACGGGTTTGTTTTCAAACTCTGACAATTCTCCCTTAACAATTGCCAAATGTTCTGTATTATCGAGAGTATTGCGATAAGCATAAATTTTAAAATTGCCGAACTGAGAGGGAAAATTGCAAACGGTTTCGCGATAAACAAAGCGATCGTGTTTGAGACGATAACTAATTAAATCGGCAATACTAATTAATTTAAGATTGTAAGCTCGAGCGTATTCGATCAACTCTGGCAATCTTGCCATCGATCCGTTGGGATTTTGAATTTCGCAAATTACTCCGGCCGGATACAAACCAGCCAATCTTGCCAAATCGACGGCTGCTTCGGTATGGCCAGCTCTTTTGAGTACTCCACCAATGCGAGCGCGGATCGGAAAAATGTGTCCGGGACGACGAAGATCTTCCGATTGAGTGCTAGGATTAATAGCGACTTGAATCGTGCGAGCGCGGTCTTCTGCCGATATTCCCGTAGAAACACCTAGATGGGGAGCGGCATCGATGCTGACGGTGAAAGCTGTTTGGTTTGTGTCTGTATTTTTACTGACCATGAGGGGAATATCTAGTTCATCGAGACGTTCTCCAGTCATTGCCAAACAAATTAAACCTCTTGCCTCAACTGCCATGAAATTAATCGTGTCTGGAGTAGCAAATTGAGCCGCACAAATGAGATCTCCTTCATTTTCGCGATTTTCATCGTCTACGACTACAATGGTGCGGCCTGCTTTAATATCTTCTAAAGCAGCGTCGATCGAGTCGAATTTAAAAATATTATTTTGAGGTGCTTTCACCATACAAATTTAACTGAAATAATAGTCTAAAATCCATTAACTTATTTACGAATAGATCTTAGCTCGTCCAATTTTTATACTAAAGGAAAATTTAGGTAAAGTTAAAAGTTAAAAACCGAAATCACCCTCAAAGCAAGAAAATTATCGGCTTTGCTAATAATATCGACTCGAGTTGCAAAATTATTTTATTTAAGGAGGTCAGAAGTTAAAGGTAAAGAATTGGCGATCGATATCTAATTGATTGAAAATCGGGATAATTTCAGAATTAAATCCGAACCGAAAAACCATTACTATGTCTGTGGGGCATCTTATTTCCGTTCTTAGTATGGAGGTTTAAATAAGGTCTTTAGCTGCCAAGCATAACTAATTACCGGATTAGATCTCGAATAGCGCGACTCAAAATTGATTTAAGTTCACTAAAAAGTAAAGATTATGGTTGATGTAGAACTTTTGCCAGTAGGAATTATCGGAGCTTCTGGTTATGGTGGCGTACAATTAGTACGATTGCTAACCGAACATCCACGAGTCAAGATTGCTTATTTAGGAGGGGATAGCAGTGCGGGCAAACATTTTGCGACGATCTATCCTCATTTTGCCCATTCGATCGACTTAGAAATTGAAAAGATCGATATTGAAGCGATCGCAGCGCGAACCAAGGTAGTTTTCTTAAGTTTACCAAATGGTTTGGCTTGCGAGCTAGCTCCTAAGTTGGTCGCCAAAGGCCTAAAAGTAATCGATCTTTCTGCCGATTATCGCTTTAAAGATTTAGAAGTTTACGAAGCTTGGTACAAAAGCGATCGCAGCGATCGCGATCTTGCTGCTACTGCTGTTTACGGTTTGCCAGAGTTATATCGCGAGCAAATCAAGAAAGCTGCTTTAATCGGCTGTCCTGGCTGCTATCCTACCGCTAGTTTAATGGCTTTAGCTCCTTTATTTAAACAAGGTCTGATCTTACCCGAAACGGCTATTATTGATGCTAAATCGGGTACTTCTGGAGGAGGACGCAAAACAAAAACTAATTTATTACTAGCAGAAGCAGATAATTCTTTAGGTGCTTACGGAGTTGCGGCGCACCGCCACACGCCAGAAATCGAACAAATTTGCAGCCAACTGGCAGGATACGAGCTAAAAGTTCAATTTACTCCCCATTTAATTCCGATGGTGCGGGGTATTTTAGCTACTGTTTATGGAACTTTGCGCGATCCGGGTTTAATTAGGGAAGATTTGATTACTATTTATAGTGCTTTTTATCGTTCTTCTCCGTTTGTAAAAATCCTACCTAGTGGGGTTTATCCTCAAACTAAGTGGGCTAGTGGAACTAATCTTTGTTATATCGGCATTGAAGTAGACCCTCGCACCAATCGCATTATTGTTATGTCTGCGATCGATAATTTAATCAAGGGTCAAGCGGGTCAAGCTTTACAATGTTTGAATTTAATGATGGGTTGGGAGGAAATTTGCGGTTTACCTCAGTTGAGTTTTTATCCTTAAATTTTTCGATCGGATAATCAAGTAACGAGTAACGATACGGACTTTTGCTCAAATAAATGTCCCTGTAAAATCGATCGTTACAGCCAAGACGGGCCGATCGATGCGCCCACCTCCTTTTAGGGGTGGGATGAATCCGATCGCGACACATTTATGTGCCGTCATTTTTTGCCTTGAGCTTTTATATATTTAATAATCGTCTCGCTAGAAACATTGCCAGCCGTAGAAACGAAATAACTGCGAGTCCACATAGAGGGCATTCGTTTTAAATGAGGAAATTGCTTTCTTAAGATGTAAGAAGAATAACCTTTGATGCGATGCATAATTTGTTTGGGTGCAAGATCCGGTA
>CAYWIH010000217.1:0-4184 GCA_964458305.1 uncultured bacterium
GCGTAAGACGCAAGGGAAGCGCACCAAGAAAATTATTAGCGCGAACAGCCGAAGGCTGCGGCGCAACGCGCCTCCCGTAGATAGTGAGAATCATTACTTAGCTGCAGTGAAAGGAAATCAGCCTACTTTGTATAATTCTATCCAATCAGAATTCATCCCCGAATCAAGTAATTATCAAATCAATAAAGGCCACGGACGGATAGAAAAGAGAAGAGTCTGTATCTGTGAAGCTCGGCAGAATTACCCCGATTGGCCTGGTTTAAAGACTATTATTCGTGTAGACTGCCAACGGGAAACTAAATATAAAATTGAATATAGCACTAGATATTATATTAGCAGTCTTACTGATTCGGCTATTGAATTTGCTAAAAGAATTCGCGGGTACTGGGGCGTAGAAAATAAAGTTCATTACGTAAGAGATGTAACTCAAGGTGAAGATAAATCTCGTATTCGTACAACTCCTTTACCTCAATTTATGGCGATTGCTAGAAATTTAGCTCTCAATTTATATAGAGATGCTGGCTTTATAAATATGGCTCAAGCAGTACGAAAATGTCAATTTACTCTCGATCGCATTTTGGAGCTTTTTAGAATGAAATAGCCCTGCTATACTGGCGAGTAATTAATTAAACAAAGATCGATAAAAATAGCGGTGACATTTCAAATTTTGCCGAATATAATTTAGGTCTAAAACAGTATTTATTTCTAAATTATAATCCGTGAAATTAATCGAACAGCCTTTGGCTGCGCTCCGCTCCCGCTTCATTTCAAGATTAAAAAAACAATCGCCATATCCAACCGTTACCAGTTACGGTCAACTAGATAGCGGCATGAAGGACGAACAGATTCAAGCATTAATGGATTGGCTTTTTCTTAGTTTAATTAATGCTGGTTATCAAGGTAGAGCGCATCTTATTTGGTACAACGACTCTCTAGAAGATAATAATTATTGGGGTACGATCGCCCGATCTTTTAGAAGAGACGAGTTAGTTTTTCTTTATAAATGCGGCAACAAACTACATCCAATTCCAGAGCAATATTACTGGCGATTAATGCCGGAATATCCTACTTTGAGGATGTATCAATTTGAAATGAAACAAGATTAATCCTGGTTTATAGTCAATATTTTTGTTACGCGAAATCGCTTCTGACAACTCAGAAAAACAAAAATAGCTAATATTAATCTAAATGTAATCCCTTGAAATAGAACTGATGTAAAAATGAACCTGACTTGCTCTCAACTTTTAGATCGACATCCTCAAGCGTGGCAAGCTGCTACGGTGCATCCATTTCTGGAACGGTGTAAGTTGGGAACGATTCAAGAGAAACAATTTAATACTTGGCTGGTACAGGATTATTTATTTGTAGTTGAATTTACTAGGTTTGTAGCACGAGTCTTAGCCAATGCACCACCTCAGCATTTTGATGTCATTTTAGGCGGTCTGGCTGCTCTTAAAGACGAACTAAATTGGTTTAAATCCAAAGCGATCGAGAGACAGTTAATCATTGAAATCAAACGACTTGATGCTTGCAGCCAATACTGTAAATATCTCGAAAAGCTAGCCACTATGCCTTATGCCGTGCAAATAACTGCTTTATGGGCAATAGAACTTGCTTACAACCAAGGTTGGAAATTACCAGGAACTATGGCAGAACCCTATGCTGAATTTGCCGATCGTTGGGGCAATCGAGAGTTTACCGAATACGTAAAACTATTAGAAGAACTGGCAGATGTTGCCTTGTCAAGTACCTCCGAAACAGTGCAAAACCAAGCCGAATCTGTTTTTTTAGAGATTACTAGAAAAGAAAGAGACTTTTGGGAAATGGCAATGATAAAGTGAACAGGGCGATTGAAAATTGGGAAGCTCAAAAATAGAGAGAAAAAGTTCGCACCATCAAGACATCGATACCAGTCAACTCTTTCAAGTTAGATTCGAGATTTATTTAACAAACGGTTGACCGTAGAATTGCCAACTTTCTTTATTAAATGGAGTTCGCCATTTAACAATCAGTTCTTTCTCCCACTTTAACAGTGTTTTCTTATGAGGCGGTATCTTATGCCAAAATGCCGATACTACTGCTACATCTAATTTATATTTGCGATGGATTTCAATGTAATTTAGAACATAATTTTTAGCATAATGAACGCCTTTCCATCTCTTAGTAGCAGTTAATTTAGTTTCACCAATATAAAGTAAAATTGGTAGAGTATTATCGATAATAAAATAAATACAGCCAGTATCGATGCCATCTACTAAACCTTGTGGTTCTGGCATTCGATAAAACAAAGAAGTATGCAGCTTCAAAGAGAAAGGATCTATATCATTAGGGTTGCCATAAGCATCGTTGAGACTAAATAATTGATTTTGCTGCGGGATAGGTTTATTTCTGACGTGCTGTTGGTATTTATAAATACGCTTTTTCCATGCAAGCAAAGCTTTTTTATCCAAACCGAATTCTTTGGTGGAAGGTCGGATCGGATCTTTAGATTCAAACAGATTGAGTTGTTCTGACACTTTTTAGGGTTCGATCGATTGTACGATAGCTATTCTACTACCGAGTTATTTTTTGAGAGTCGATCGCTATTGCTATTTAATGACTGGATGGTATCAGACCTAAAAGAGGTTGGTCAAGTTCAAAACAAAACTATTCGCTCGTCTTATTAAAAGAGTAGAACCAGCAGCATATACTACCAGCTATGCCAAAAAAACAGCCGCTAATTGATAGTGCTAGAGATAGAGAATAATTTGATGAGATTGCGCCGATAATAGGAGCAATGATGATAAAGCACAAACGAAAGGTAAAGCTATTGAGAGAAAGTACGGTAGCTCTTATATTTGAAGGGATTTGTTGATTGATGAGATTTAAAATTAAAGGCGATACTGTACCTCTGACCATATAAATAAAAGCGATCGCAGCAATACCCACCATACTGCTAATGCTACCTAATAAGATGTAAGAACAAGCTAGTACCAAACAAAGAACTAAAAAAACTTTCTTAGTTCCCAAAGTATTTTCTAGCCTGGCAGCATTAAGAGAAGCTAAGCTCATTAACAGGTGAAAACCTGCCCAAGTTATGCCCATCGCAGCAATGGGCAGCTCGATCTCAAGGAAATAGCCTTGATTTAGCCAAACAATTAGGAAACTAGCCGCAGAAAAGGTACTGCTCAATAAAATTAGCCAGCGCAGGCGATCGCTATGACGAAAAACCTGCCACGCAATTACTTTTAAGTTGATAGCTGGTTTGTTTTTAACTATTTGGCGATCTACTTCTGGCTCGATTAAAGTCAGTGCTATACCAAAATAGATAATCAAGCAGAGTGTTTGTAAGTAGAAAGGATAACTTAAGTTAATTTGTGCTATGGCTGCACCGATAAGACCGCAGACCGCTTCGCTGATACCAGCTATGGCTACCAATCTACCTTGATATGAGCGATAATAACTTTCTTTATTTAACTGCAACAGCGTTTCGTAAGCAATGGCAGTATCGGCCCCGCTAATTAAACTAGCTGCTATTCCCGATAAAATTTCGGCAACTGCAAAAATTGCGAACGAATCTCCAAAACAGTAAAACAACCAACCGACGATCCAAATTCCGCTACCTGTTAACAAACAAAACTTTCGACCGAGGCGATCTGCTAGATAACCCGACGGCACTTCTAAAAGCAGAATAGATAGAGATAAGATAGTTTTGAGTAAAACAGCCTGTTCTAAGTCGAGTCCGTGACTTTGATAAAAGAGAATTATCGTCGGGATGGGAAACCAAGCAAAGGCTAATCCTCTAATTAAATAAAGTTTCCACAGATTAGAGCCGATCTTCTTGGTAATGGATTGCTCTCCCTTTAGCTTATGTTTGAATCGTTTATCGTATTTAGTATATACTCGTTCGATTTTATCCAGTTTTAATGAACTTAAATAGTTTGTTAACTAATGCTGTCTTTCGGTTAAAAGCACTCGCCGTCATCCCATTGAGAGTAAAAACTACGCAGATAAGAAGCTAAAGTAGAAACTGCTGGCTGGGATTGTTGAGTTGTTTTTCTAAAGGGATTTTTTAAATACAATCGTATTTCCTTCTCGATCTTTTCTGTTTCTAAAGTTATTGAACGATCATCTTTAAAAACCCAATTACGATGGAATCAAGAGCTGGCAAAAATCAGATTAATTATTTCCTGGAGAGAACCATT
>CAYWIH010000218.1:0-4116 GCA_964458305.1 uncultured bacterium
TTTTCCTGGTTCGGGTTTTCCTTTAATTTGCGGCACTGCGGAGGTAAGAATAACTAAAGCATCGCAACCAGAAATAGCTTTTTCGATATTATTTTTATCTTTAATAGTACCAAAGAAAAAACCATCTGTAGAACCGAATATTTCTTTGACTTTAGCTTCGCTTCTTGCCAAACCTACTACTTCAAATTCTACCGATTTTTCTTTAAGTTTTTTAACTACAAAAGAGCCGGTTCTTCCTGTAGCACCAGTAACGAGAACTTTTTTCATGTATTTTTTAAAAGCCAAACAATTCTCTTATTTTATAACTTGTTAAGCAGGAACTTTACCAATACTTTCTTTATAAGCAGATCTTTCTGTTATTTTTTGAATGTATTTTAAGACTGCTGGATAATCGTTAAAATCCATTTTTAGCATACCGATCGCAAAACCTAAAATCGATCCTACTGCGACATCAGCAACGCTAAATTCTTCTCCCAATAAATACGATCGATCTTGTAAAACTTGGTTTAAACCACTCAATAATTTCGGGCTTTCTTTTTCTCGATTGGCTTCGATAAACAAACCTTGAACTAAAGTAGAATTACTAAAAATTAACCACTGATAAATTTTAGCTCTTTGTTCGATCGCCTCGGGCATTTTGCCGTGTTTTTCTGCTAAATACAATAAAATAGCTCCAGATTCCCACAGTGTTAAATCTCCATCGACGATCGTGGGAACTTTACCCATCGGATTAATTGCCAGAAATTCTGGGTTGCGATGTTCTTTTGTTTCCATCATATCCAGACCGACAAACTCGCGATCGACCCCTATTTCTTTAAGATACCATTCAACGATTCCAGCTCGACTGACAGATGTAGCACCGTAGAGTTTTAACATAATTTGACTAAAAGAAATTAAAGAACTTTGTGAGTGTGAGAATGTTGTTTGACATTATCTTCGGCACTAACAACATTAGTAGCATTGAGAACTCGTTTTTTCTCTAAAGAATAATTGAGATCTTCTTTAATAGTACCTAAAGGAACGAGATCTTTAGCTTCGGGGCGATTTTTGTAAGTTCTAACCGCTGCGATCGCCCTTTCTGTAAAATTATCGCTAATTAAAGCATTTGCGGGAAATTCTGCCGGAATTTGCACCCGATCGCCCGAGATAATATCGCCGATATTTTTAGCGCAGATTAATTGATAAGAGGTAGGTATTCCTTGAAGGATAGCAGCGATCGCCGCAGAAGGGATCGGTTCGAAAATCTCGACTTGCCTAAATTCTCCATCTTCTTTGAGAAAACAAGTAGCCAAACCAAACGCGCAATAGTCATTGGCCGATATGTCGGTAGCTTGGGGGAATATAGTAGCAGTTGTCATATGCAAGATTCGATCGAAAGGGTTCTCTCAAGAATTTTAACAATCAGACATCCTCTGTTTAGGTTACGATTTTTTACGATCGCCAGTCTCTAAAAATTTTATAGTTACAAGAATCGATCCGTAAGGCAGAAGTCAGAAGGCGATTTTCAATAATAAAAAAACACTAAACCTGCTTGTCTTTTACTTGAAAAAATAAAACAGATATTAGTGTTTTTATCTCAAAAATAAACTGGGAACGAAAACAGGGAAATAGTCTAATGAGTCCGATTGGAGGAGAATTTTTATTGTAGAGAAGCGATCGAAAAATTTAAAAATACAATTAGAAAATGGTCTGTTTAAAAAGATTTTTTCTTAATTAAAAAACAGGTGCTAATTGACTGACAAAATTAATATCATTAGTCGGATCGATCGCGCTATTAACAACAATTGCAATGAGATCGCCACCTAAAGATATGGACGTACCGACAAGGGTATTTGCAAAAATATAGTCGTTGCTAGTAGCCGAGCCGAGCAGCTCAATTTTATCGCCCTCGAGACTATTAAAATCGGTAATAATAGCAAAACCCGGGCCTAAATAAGGTTGAACCGGAGCATCAGCAGGGCCGAAAGTACTTAAAACAAAAGTATCCGCACCACTACCACCAGTAAGGATATCTACTTCATTGCTTGGGGGAGGAGAAACGGGAGGAAAAGGCAAAATTACGAAAGAATAAAATTCGCCACCAAAAAGGCGATCGTTACCAGCACCACCGATTAAAAGATCGTTGCCAGTACCGCCGACAAGAATGTCGTTACCAGTATCCCCAAAAAGGCGATCGTTACCGTTATTGCCATTAAGTTCGTCGTTACCCGCACCACCTATCAGCAAATCGGCATCTAAACCCCCAAAAAGCAAGTCATCGCCAAAACCACCGTTGAGAGTATCTTGACCGCCGTCGCCATCAAGAGTATCGTTACCTTGTTTGCCGTCAATAAAATCATTACCATCCAATCCAAAGATAAAATCGGGATTTTTCGTACCTACAAGCAAGTCATTACCGTTAGTACCTTGGATAGAATTGTTAGGAAGTAAGATTGTAGTCATAGCGATTTCATCTTGGCGATCGAAACAGTTGTATTTGCTTACTTTTTACAGGTAAGTAGTTACAATATTTTCGCAGCGATCTCGAAAATATTTTTTTATCGCAAAAATCTGCGAAAAAGTGAATCGTCAGATACTGTAACTTTTAAAATGAATAGTTTTAAGGAGATGCTTTAATCTTAAAGCCGACAAACTCGATCTATCTAGCAGATCGAATATGATGTTTTGCTTGTGTTCGAGCCAGAAGAGATCTAATTTTAGTAATGACAAAAATAGTTGAATTACGATTAGATGACTTGCCAGATGGCAGTTTTCGGGTAACCTTAGAAATAAAATCAAATCTCAAGTCACTCAGTAGAGCAACTGGCAATTTACCCTCAGCAGATCGAGTAATAGAATTATATCGACAGTGGCGATCGATCTATTGCAGCTTGGGGTATATCGATCGAGATGGAAAAGATTTAGCAAAATATTCAATAGATTCTAATTCAGAATCACTCAATCGCGCGATCGTCCCTAAAAAAATTGTTTATGGTGGTTCGATCGAAACTTCGATCCAAGAATGCGATCGCTTAAGTAAAAAATTGGGAGCAGAACTTTCGCGATGGCTTTTAAGTCGAGATCCCGGCGGTGACTTTCTCGATATTGAGAAACAATTGAGGCAAAACTTAAAATCAGAAGAAGAAATAAGTTTTTTAATTTGTACCCCATCCCAAGAAATTAGAAGACTTCCTTGGCATTTGTGGGATTTGCTCGATCGCTACACTCGAGCCGAAGTATCCCTAAGTACGATCGAATTTAGCGCGCCACCGAAAACAATCTATCGAGCAAAGTTCGTCAGAATTTTAGCTATTTTGGGAAACTCTCGCGGAATCGATATCGATCGAGACAAAGAACAATTAGAAAATTTACCCCATACAGATATTACTTTTTTAGTCGAACCAGATAAAGAAAAATTACAAGATTATTTGCAAAATCGATCTTGGGACATTTTATTTTTTGCCGGCCATAGCAAAACAGAAGGAGAAAGGGGATCGATCGATCTTAATTTGCACGATCGAATCGATCTCAAAGACTTGCGATCGGCATTGAAAACAGCAGTCGAACAAGGATTGCAACTGGCTATTTTTAATTCTTGCGATGGCTTAGGATTGGCTAAAGAATTAGAAGAATTACATATTCCCCAAACAATTGTAATGCGCGAGCCAGTGCCCGATCGAGTAGCACAGGCTTTTTTAACTTATTTTCTGCCGTTATTTGCTTCTGGAGTGTCTTTATCTAGTGCGGTTAGAGCCGCTAGAGAGCAATTGACAGCTTTAGAAGATCGATATCCTTGTGCCAGTTGGTTGCCCATTATCTGCCAAAATCCAGCAGTTGAGCCGCTAACTTGGCAAGAGTTGCGAGATACTTCGGCAAAAAAGAGTTTTTGGGATAGTTTACCCCTTACTTTGGCTGGCAGCGCGATTATTGCTTTATTATTAAAGCTTTGGAAATTAAAAGCAAACGAGGTTGAATCTGGTTTAGATGAAATACCTTCTAACTTAACTAATGTTAGCGGGACTTTATTTTTTACTGCCGATGACGGCATTCACGGTAGGGAATTGTGGAAAAGCGACGGTACTCTTTCTGGGACTACTTTAGTTGCCGATCTCAATCCCGGCCGCAATAGTTCTTTTT
>CAYWIH010000219.1:0-4052 GCA_964458305.1 uncultured bacterium
ATCTAGGGAAGTTGCTTTAAACAAATAAATCGATACTCGATCGTTCCTCGATCGGTCGGTCTAATTTAATAATTGTATCTAAAACAAACAGAGTAATTGAGTAGAAGATTGCTCTGTTTGTTTATTTTAAAGAGGTAGAAAATATCGATCGCGATCGAAGAGTTAGAAAAATTAATTCAAAACTAATAGATGAAAATCTAGGTTGTATAAATATTTTTATCGATAAAAGTCATTTATTTTATGCTGCATCTTCCTTCGATAGAAAATTCGATTTTTTATCTAGAAAAACCTCCTAGCTAGATCGACTAAACTTATACCGTTTCTGTTTAATATTGCTACACTTAGTGAAGTCAGAAGTCAGAAGCGGCAGAAGCCCGCGTCGGCGCAAGACGCAAGGGGTGGAAGGTAGACACCGCGATGTTTACCGATAGATTTTAGTAAAGTACAGATAACTTTATTATTAAGCCTGTCTACCGCTCCCGGAACGTCTGCCAAGACAGTCAGAAGTCAGAAGTCAGTTACGATAATAACTAAAGACTCTTAAAGTATAGTTGATTTTATCTGTAGCGTGATTTTTCAGAATTGGTATTAGAGCCATTATCGATCGCAAATAAAAAGCAAATTGGTATTAATTATTTATATTGTTTTAAATGATAAATTATTTAATTGAGTAGAATTATTTAAGTTGGCGGCTTAGTTTCTCCAATTTAAAATTTAATTATTTTTAGCTTTTTATAGAGGCTCTGCACCGATTATAGTTTTAGCTTCAGACCAATGAACTGAAGTTTTAATGTTATTATCTTTACTAAGATTTTCGGATTCGCTCTCATTATTAGAGCTAATATTTTCTGTTAAATTTGGCTTTTCTAATTCAGGAGTAGGTTCAAAAATTGTTTCAGAATTATTTGAAGAGGGGTTTAAATTAGAATTAATATCTTCTGGAAAATTAAGTTCTTCGATTGATTCTAATTCAGGAGTAGGTTCAAAAATTGTTTCAGAATTATTTGGAGATTTTGAAACCGATGAATTTTCTGGATCTGGAGCGATGATATAATTTACAAAAAAGTCTAAGGTGGATTGTTTTATATAGCCTAATTCTACGGCTAAAGCCGCTAAAGTATTGCCAGTTTCTTGCTGATAATTTAATAGCTTTGCAATATTTTCTTTACTTACTAATGCCGATCGTTCCAGACATTCAGCTAAAGAAAGTTTTTGAGGTCGATCGATTAACTCTGGTATTTGTTCTAAGAAAAAAGCGAGGGTTTCTTGTTTGAGCCATCCTCTTAAAATTATAATTTCTTCTATTGTAAAATCGTCGTGTCGATCGCAATCTCGCAAGGCTATTTCAATTTGTGGCTCTGAAAGTAAGCCGGCTTGATTTAATCTTAAGCTAAGAATAAAACTATCTCTTGGTAGTGAAACTTTTAAAATAGATGTTTTTTTTGGGTCTAAGAATTCTGATTTTTTTAGATTTTTTTGAGGTTTTTCTGGTTTGAAACCTGCTAAGTTTGAATCTTGATTAGCTTGTTGTGGATCTTTTTGATAAGCGGTTACTTCTGCGCTATTATTGGTTATTTTAGTTTCAGATTTATTGATGAGTAAATATTTTTGAAAAAATTCTATAGTAGTTTTTTTTATATATCCAAAATTAACTAACAAAGAATCCAGAACCATGCCTGTTTCTTTTTGAGTAGCAATTATTTTGCTAATCTCTTCGTTAGTTAACAAGCCAGCTTGCTCGAGACATTTAATTAAAGTTATTTTTTTCGAGCAGTTAATTAACTTAAAGATCTGCTTTGAAAAAAACTCAATAGTTTCTGGTTTCAGCCATCCTCGCAGAGTTAAAATATCTTCAATTTCTAGATGATTGTATTGAATTTGATCTTGTAAAGCGATTCGGACTTGTGCTGAAGAAATTAATCCAGCCCTTTCCAATCTTAAACCAAGATATTTAGGTAGTCTGTTGTTAGCCATATCCATAATTGATTCGCTATTTACCTAAAGAGTATTTTAATAATATATTCATCGAGTCAATCAAGTGCAAACTGAGTAAATACTTAAAACAAACAATTTAAAATAAATATTCGCGAGCGAGTAAATACTTAAGCAGATCGACCAAAAGTATGAAATAGAGAGCGATCGCCCCCTATATTTAAATTTATTGGAGATCGAAAGCACATAAATACTTAATATTCACTTGGTCGGTATTGTAAACAATACTTTCTTGATTGATAATATTAGCATTCCCAGGATCGACATAAGTACTGTCATAATCTTTAACTGGATAGCTGACATTTAAATTTTTGGGATAATATTCTCTTCCCAATGCAAAATCGCACAACAACATAAATGCTTTTTGATTTCTGTCTCCCAACTGATTCCAATAATTGGTAGCATAATTAAGAGCTTTAGTAGATTGCTCCGATCCATAAATACCGTTACCAAACATCCTTCCAGTACAATGAACAGCATTAGCTGGAGGAATAATTAAACCTTGTCTGAGAATGCTCAATAAATTACTAGCTTTCGTACCGTGCCAATGTAATTTTACGTTACCTATTTGTTTTGATTTTAATTCGAAGGCTCGCCGCATCGATGGTATATCTATTTCATAAACTCTGCTAAGTTGGTAATTGGCCGATATATGGTGCTGATTTATGGTAGATTCGTATAAGTTGCGAATCCAACGAAATGTTTTTTTGCCTTCGCTGGTACTGCCAGGAACTCTTCTAAGAGTACATTCAAATATGGTTGAGTTGACTTGTCGCGGTGCTATTTCTAAGGCTATTTCTAGAGCGTTTAAAATCTCAAACTGTCTTTGTAATTCCCGATCGCTACAAAAAACCGACTCGTCTAATTTATGACCCAAATTTTGAGGAATTAAGCGCAGATATTTACTAATCAATTGACGCAAACTACTTTTTCTGCGATTTTTCCCGATCTCAGTTAAATACTCTCTCGCTGTGGCGATCGCATCGGAAGTCACTAAACCTAGCGGGGTTTTCCAATTTCCACTAATGCGATCGTAACTGATTTGTGTCTGGGATACAATTTGATGTATATTAACTTTAACTAAGTATCGAATTAATTGTTTTGCTCTTGGATCTTTTCCGTGATGGATTTGAGTAGAGGCTATTTTTTCTAGTTCTCGGGCTTCTAAAGGAATCGAGACTGGTCGATCGTTGTCAATTACTAAAGCGTGAGTATATCCCTTTCTCAGTTTTTGATGTTTCATCTGTTCTAGCTTTCTTCGCGCTAGTTTGAGCGATCGGTATTCGTGTTTTTTGCTCTGTAGTTTGCTCCCTACTCTCCCCCACTCGGCTAGAAAAGCTCCTTCTTCTAAAACGCTTCCTTTCCAAACTTTATTCGAGTTTTCGTCTACTTCGACGTAAATTAAGGTACAACTTTCAACGATCTTGTTTTCTACTGTCGCATTCATTATTTTATCTATGTTTGTCCTGTTTAGTACAATAGTACCTTAAATTGAAAAAACAATCAATTAAAATAGAGCAGTAGAAAAGACCTTTGATAATCGAGTTGGCCGAGTGTAGTTTTGTAAAGAATATTTTTATACTGATTCTCAAATAATTCTTTTATTAATTTAGTATTTTGGTGAAATTTGAGGATCTTTTTTGCGAAAAAAAATTGAATAAGCGATCGCATTGATAATAATTATAGTTATCAGAGAAAGATAAGGATTTAATTCTTGAGGGATAATAAAAATTGCAGGTGAAGTAAGGGCAGAAGATTCGTAATTTACCAATAAAGCTATGTATAAATTGTTAGCTGCATGGGTAGCAATAGCTAATTCTAAGCGATTATCTTTAATAGTTATAATCGACCAAAATATTCCGATCGCACCGTAAACAGCCAACCAAATTATAATTGGTTCTTCGCTATTAACTACTTCTGGGTTGAGTAGGTGAACGGAAGCAAAAATTAAAGCAGAAATGAGGGTTACTAAGGTTGAATTCAATTTTAAGCCCAGCCATTGCATTAAATAGCCGCGAAAAAATAATTCTTCGACAGTGGTTTGAATCGAAGTAAAAAAT
>CAYWIH010000220.1:0-4037 GCA_964458305.1 uncultured bacterium
TCTTTCTATCAAAGGAAACCAAAGCAATGACGCGTACAATCGAGGGGTGGAAGAAAAAACCGATGACTCCAAGATCGCTAGGAGATCGTAAAAATTTTTGCTATTAATTTTAAATTGAATAAAAATAAAAAGTTTTGATTAATATTGATGTAATAATTAAGTGCTAGAAAAAACGGCTTTTTTCTAGCCTCGTAGGATTTGTCAAAAAACTTCTTTAAGCAAATTTTTCTCTTAAAGAAGTAACACCTGAAATATATGCCCTATCAATAACCTCTACTCGAATACCTTCTAAGTCAACATAACAATATTCTATATCTACATATTGATCTGTAAATTTTTCTTTAAACTGTTTAACCTCACAAAAGTAATAAGATTTTTCTAACTTACTTACATTTTCTTTTGACAAACTATCTAACAATTCGAGCTGATTTAACCCTTTTATCAAACCATATTTCTTTTTTAACAATCCATCCCCGTAAGTATAAGCTGGTAATACAATTAACTTTAATTGCTGAAATGAATATATTTCTCTTAATCGATAAACTAAACGACAATAAATAACATCTATTAAACTATATCTTAAAGGATTACGTCTAGGTCTGATAAAACTTTTATTTTCCAATGTTATTAACTGTTGCCTTGTTAATTGAGTGCAATTAATTACCTCTTTCTGACTAAAGTACCTACCTGTATCCATGTCTGAATCAGTAAATTTGATAATTTCAACACATTATATCTCAGGATCTACAAAAATAACTTTTGTAATAAAACAATATTTTCAAATTTTATATTGATAACATCGAAATACAAAAATAGGTTGAACGATCGACTAATAAAAGCAATCAAACAACCCCTCTTAAAAATGAAATTTGAATTAAAATTATGTCGCTAAAAACAAAATTAGCTAATAAACCGATTGTAGACCAAGATGGCTTCGCTCAAGCAATCCTAGACAGCATCACCTTTATCGATGCAAGTGATACGGAGTTCGACCGCGAACAGTTCCAGTTTTCCTTCAAAGTCGAAGGTACTCGCAAGGAAACGACAATTAACTTATGGACTGGTACTACTATTAGCGGCGAAAAATACGATAACGGTACGAGCATCTACTATACCGAGCATCGACTATACCAAGCTATCAAAAATCGTCCTCAAATTGGGACTTATCACCGAGAAAGAGCTAATTGAAGCTTACCAAACCGGAGACGACCCTGAAGTGGACTTAGAAAGCTCGATCGGTGCGAACGTTAAATTTAAACTCACCAAATCAGTCAAAAAACCCGGTCTTTCCCAGATCGATCTTGACACTCTCACTCTAGTTAAAGCAAGCAAATAGGCAGGTAGGTAAACAAAGAGGTTGTAAATCCGTACAACCTCTATTTAAACTTTTAGTTATAACCAGATGCCAAAGTTTATCGATATACATAATCAAAAAGTTTTGCCATCTCTACCCACTAATGATACTAGATCGGTAGAAGATCTAACTAAACTTTTCATGCGTCTAACAAATTGATGGTCAAATAAATCGAATGTTTGCTCTAATGAATGAAATCTAGGTTTTACGATCTAAAAGATTTGCTTGCTCGATCGCAATTTTTTCTTTAGCTCTTTGAGCATACGGTTGTAAATCTGCGACTGTCATACCGCTCAAAATACTCAAATTTTCTAAATCCATTCCTTTCATTAACATTTCTACCAGCCAAGTATCTCGCGCTTGTTCTATTTTTGGAGATTCCCCGCTAGGAGTTAAGATACCTTCGGTTAAAGCTTGCCATAAACCCAGTAATTCCGACTCAGATAAAGGATTTTCATTGCGATCGAGAAATAAAGCAGATCGATCGTCTTTGCGACTTTTGAGCCATTGAATGAGAGGATTGTTAGTAGGGTTGCCATAACGATACCCCATTATCCATCGATTTAAAGGAACTTGTCTTTTTCGATCGCCCCAATTAATTTGTAAAATATGTTGTTGTGGTTCGGAGATCGAATGCGATCGCTTTAAATTAATTATTTCCGATCCAGATAAACCCGCTCCAAATAAAACATAAGCTAAAGCATAATCTAGCTTTCCTAGTTTCTTGGCTTTTCGCAGTATAGCGCGGACTAAATTAGCCCGAAGATCGGCAACGCGATCGCTTGGAGTAGAAAAAACTTGCTCTCGATCTGTTTGGCCGGGCCAGGAAACAGCACCGTGTAAAAATAGCTCTACCAAACTAGCTAAAAAGTCATCTCTACCTTCCCAAAGTGCATCCTCAACGCTAGTGGATTTAATCGTAAAATAGCCCAATAACAGCCCGTTTAATAAACTGGCTAATTTTTCTGGTGGAAACCGACTTTGCAAACCTTCATTTTCTAATGCTGCGGCTAAATGTTTGGCTACATAATTATTCGCTTCTGTCAAGCCCTGTCCTATAGCGAGACGATTTTCTAATGGATATTGACCGGCTTCCCCGACTACAGAACAAACTAATTTTGGCACGCGATCGAGTGCTTGTAAACTCACCTCAGCATATTCTTTTAAGGCATTGGCGGCATTTGTTTGCTCTTTCGATCGCGCAAGTAAATTTTTTCCTAAGCGAGCAAATACTGCCGAATCTTCCATTACTGCTAAAAGTAAACCGTGTTTGTTGCCAAAATGACGGAATAAAGTAACTTCATTAACTCGGGCGCGATCGGCTACCGCTTTAGTTGTTGTCTCTGTAACTCCTTTTTCAGCAAATAAATCTAGTGCGGCCTCAATTAAACGGGTTTTGGTGGATTTTTTTTGTGAAGACATAATTTAAAATGTAAGTTACACTTGCATAATTTTGAGAAGCTTGCTAACCTACTAAATGTAAGTGGTACTTGCACAATTGTCTAAATTATAGCTGACCGAGGGATGAAAAAATAGGTCGCTCAGAAGAAGAGATAAAAGTATAACTTTTCGAGACAGATTAAAAGGATTTTTTGAGGAAAAAATAATAATGATAAAAACATCGATTAGCCGGGAGGGCCAGCCGGATCTAGTCCTCTCTTGGCGCAGCGTGGCTTTATTTAGTGCCGTTCACGCAATAGCAATTTTAGGACTTTGGTGCTTCTCCTGGCAGGCTTTAGGGGTAACTATCGCTCTCCACTGGCTGTTAGGAAGCATTGGTATTTGTTTGGGATATCACCGCCTTTTAACCCATCGCAGTTTTCAAGTACCGCAATGGTTAGAATATATTATCGTAACTATAGGCGCGCTAGCACTTCAAGGAGGCCCGATTTTTTGGGTGTCTGGTCATCGCTTGCATCATGCCCATACTGAAGATGAAGATCTAGATCCTTATTCGGCCAAACGAGGGTTTTGGTGGAGTCATATGCTGTGGCTGTTTTACCCGCGATCGCCTTTTTTTGAATACGAATCTTATAAAAAGTATGCTCCAGATATAGAAAGAAATTCTTAC
The DNA here is from genome assembly GCA_964458305.1 of uncultured bacterium. Taxonomy (GTDB): domain Bacteria; phylum Cyanobacteriota; class Cyanobacteriia; order Cyanobacteriales; family JASJDA01; genus JASJDA01. The sequence continues at coordinate 3,426 of CAYWIH010000220.1, forward strand.
TATCGCTGGTTAGAAATGAATTTTATTTGGTTACAAATTGCTTTAGGACTAATATTATATGCTTTAGGTGGCTGGTCTTTTGTAATTTACGGTATTTTTGTCAGATCGGTATTGCTGTGGCACAGTACTTGGCTAATTAACTCTGCTACTCACGCCCTAGGATATCAGAATTTCGATAGTAACGATCGCTCTGGAAACGTTTGGTGGGCGGCAATTTTAACTTACGGAGAGGGCTGGCATAACAATCACCACGCTCATCCTCGCGTCGCTAAAGCAGGACAACGTTGGTGGGAAATAGATCCGACTTGGTGGGCAATTAAAATCCTGCAAATGCTTGGTTTAGCTAAGAAAATAGTAGTTTAACCACCGTAGGTGGTTAAATTGGACTTTGGACAAATTTTTTGATCGCTCGATCGCTCAAACTCACCATTTTGCTTGGGTTGAGATTCGTTTTAGGTGCGCGCTCGCCTTTGGCGAGATCCGCTCTGCGGATCGGCTACAACTTTTGGTATTACTTGGGGTTTGGGGGAAAATAGTTTTGAACTTAAACCCCCAAGTAATACCAATTTGCAAAAATGCTTAGATTGATAACGCATCAATAATATATTGATA
>CAYWIH010000221.1:0-3973 GCA_964458305.1 uncultured bacterium
GGACTTCTCTAATTTTATATTCCTTCTCCAATTCGCGAATGACTTTCTGCGATCGATAGTAGTCGTTTTCGGTACTAATGATACTTCCGTTTAAATCGATTCTTGAAGTCACCAAGTGTAGATGTTGGTGAGAGCGGGAGGCGTAGCCGCAGCCTTCGGCTGTTCGCTATGTTTAACTCCTACAAACTGGGATGATTCAAAGCCCATACCTTTTAAATATTTATGGGCTAAATTTTCCCAGTCCCGATCGCTTAATTTTTCTTTGGGGTCGAGAGATAAAGAGACATGATAAACAGGTCGATCGAGGAATTGGCGAAGACTTAGGGATAAATTAAACTCAAGCGCAAGGGATTGATAGTCATCGCTAACCATATTCGAGCAAAGTAACTCAGCTTTGTCCTTTTCAAAAAGATATTTGAGCAGACCTTTAAAATCACTGCCTTTGGTTATATTGCCGATCAATTTTTATTACTGGCGATTTGTAAACCGACTTTTTTAACGATGTCTAAGGTTTTTTCGAGGAGTACAGAATCAACCTTGACTGGATTTAAATTTATGGGGTTATTATTTGCAACTCTTTTAGCAAGTTTTCTAAGACTATCAGCGATATCGCAGAGGGAACGGTAAACTTTAACGTTAATTTCGGGGATACTGTTATCTGCTTGAGGCGATCGAGTGGAGATAATCTCTGTTTGTTGAGGTTGAAAAATCATGAAACGGATATAAGCATTGGCACTAAGACCCATAGCGCGACTTCTTTTTTCAATTTCAAGCTTTTCGTTGGCAGAGAGTAACAGAGAAAAAGGAGAACGGAAGGGTTGTTTTTTCATACTAGATATGAGTTCTCGATCTCAAAAGAGTAATACGGGTTGTAGTTTTAGAGGGCGATTTTTTAAGCTGTGGCGATCGAAGCTGAGAAATTAGTAGTAAGAGTTCAAATTGAAGAAGTGACCATTGGGGATAAATCCTATAGCTGGTTACCATCTATAAAGCACAAAAAAATTATAGCATTTATACATAGATAAAGCCAAAATTGAAAAATCTAAAATAAAAGTAAAAAAATCCCAGAGAAAAGCAAAAAAATATCAGAAAGTGCCAAAGATTTACAAAGTAGTACGAAAAAAGAGAAAAAAGAAAAAAAAGAGCAAGATTGTAAAAGAATGAGGAAATATTGTAAAAAGTTGGCTAGAAGGTGAAGAAAATTGTGAAGTTGTAACCGAATATTAATAAGTATAAATACTCTGAAAAAGAGTGGATAGAGAGAAGGTCAAAACTATTGTGAAATCGGTAGAATAGATCCAGAAAGAACCGTGAGGAAGTGAAAAAAATAATGAAATTAGCCATTACGGTAGACTGTGGTGGTTCGATGACCAAAATAATTTATAGATTTTGGTCATCGGAAAATGAAGTAGTGACAGATTATTTCTGGATGTCACCGGAAGCAGAGAAGGTCACAGCCACACAAATAAATGAATATTTTGAGATTAGAGGATGGTTAGGCGAAGTAGATCCTCGAAAGCAAGCTTATTTAAAAATAAAAAATGACTACTACGTAGTCGGAAAATTTGCGCAAAAGCTTGGAGCAGAAGACAGAATATACGAATTAAAATACGAAAATGCTTTATTAAAAATAGCAGCAGCAATCGGAGTCGCACTGGACAAGCATAATGTTAAAGTAAAAAAAGCGATACCAACTTGGGTAGGAGTGTTGCTACCTTGGGATGAGTACAGCGATCGCTCGAGATTTAGCAAGGCATTAGCAGAGATTCTTGCCGGATATAAATTTAGAGAAAAAACAATTAAGCTTAAGGTAAATAAAGAATCGATATTAGTTAGACCCGAAGGGGGAGGGGTCTATACGTCGCTAGTAATAGAAAAAACTGGCGAATTTTTTGAAGATAAGAGAGTGGGAATCGCACAGTTCGGCCATAGGAATATAACAGGGTTATATGTTGAAGATGGTCAAATCGAAACAGGAGAAAGTCCGAAAATCGGGTTGAGTAGGTTACTTGACGAGGTGGTAACAAGCACTTCGGGTTTGGATCGCGAACTAGTATTGAAAGCCATTGATGAGACGATAAAATTATGGCGAATTGACTCACAGACTCAAACCGTTGCGAGTAGAGATAACCATCGTAAGTGGATCAGGCGTATAGAGAGTAAAGAGGTTCAGTATTACCTTGGCAAAACGCAAACTCCCGATTGGAATCGCAGTTTGCCAATCAAAAATTTGGCCAGCGCAAAAAATGAAGAGTTGAGAGTTTCAGAAATAAATGATATAAGTAATTCGATTTCAAGAGCAATCAGAGAATATCGAGAGCAGGTATTGAAATGGTTGAATAAAGCATTTCCAGCAAATTTAGATTGCTTAGTAATCTCTGGTGGAGCAGTCACACTACTGCTACCAGTCTTGGAAGATTATTGTAAATCTTACCGCAGAATTACAACTAGAACTTATTTCGATCGTAATAGTGGTATTAATGAGGTTTATTATTTTTCTCGGGAATTAGAGGCAGAATATCCGCGATATGAAAAAGCAGAACATTCAGGTTGTATAGAATTAAAGAGCGATTTTGAATTAGCCAAAAGGCTAGAAAAGGTAATAAAAATAAGTAAGCGCGATCTAGAAGAACAATCTTTAAACCGAAGACTAGTAGATGCATATGGGATGTTTGAATTACTGTTGCACCGCGAAAGAGAATACGAAAAAGCAGAAGCACTTAAAGTAAAAAACGCGAAGAAACAAGAGCTTGCCAAAGCCCAAGCACAAGCACAAGCCCAAGCAAAAGCAAAAGCACAAGCACAAGCACAAGCACAAGCACAAGCTCAAGCACAAGCTCAAGCTCGACAAGCCCAAGCACAAGCAGCCCCAGCACAAGCAGCACCAGCATAAGCCCAAGCACAAGCAGCCCCAGCTAAAGCCCAAGCACAAACAGGCCAGCAATCGTAAGGAAAAAATTAGGTCAATAAAATGAGTAATAATCAGCGTCAAAGTTATTCGTTTACCTTAAGAGCTTGTCCGAGTGATACAAATATTATTGAGCTAATTGATTACTTGAGATCCTTGGGTAGGAGTGTTGCTAATCGAAAGATTGAAGACGCTCTAATTAAGACGATGCTATCACTAGCTAAGCAACATTCAGGTAAATATAGCCCCCAAGAATTAAAGTTATCTTGTTTAAATTCTTGTGATGCTTTAACATCACATTCAAATTATTTGCGTCAGACTTTTAATGTTATCGATCCACAGTTAACTCAGCTTTATCCTTCTACCTTCCCACAACCAGTAATAAATTCAAGTAATGATTTAAATCGAGTCAATACCCTCTCAACTCAGGTCAATCAAAGTATTCCGCGATCGCCCGATAATAAAGTGAAAAATCCTCCTCAAGCTCAAAATATAGAAGACCAAACTGATGAAAATGATTATTTATCTTCTCAAACTGAGGATTTAGTCGCTAGACCTTCTGAAGCAGACAAAAAATTACTTGATACAGCATTTAATTTTTAGTGATGAAATCATTCAAAACCCAGTCTAGCCACTCGAAATCGTAACCAATGCTATCATCTGGTAAATATTCTGCGATCGCACTCTTTAGCCACCCTTCGCGATCTAAATCGTCGAATCCGATGCAGTAGTCGCGAATGATATACCAATCGTCGGAAATTTGGTGTTGAAAGTTTTCATCCATGAACTCAACACCAATTTGGTCATAACCCAGATCCCAAGCTCTGCCCTCATTAAATATCGCCCACTGGGGATCGAGAACTTTTAATGTGGGTAGACTTGCTATATATTTATCGATCCAGTTAATAATATGTTGTTCACCGATCGCCTTATATGTATTAATCATTTGGCAGTTTTCCTAATTCCTTCACCAAATGGCGGCGCAGCCGCATTAATTCGTCGAGAGTCGATTGGCGATCGGCTGAAGTCGAAATTTGTATTACAAACTATCGATTAAGCATCTCG
>CAYWIH010000222.1:0-3964 GCA_964458305.1 uncultured bacterium
AAAGCTAACTAGGATCGCGATCGAACGATCCGAATCTTTTTTCTATTTGCTTAAACGCATAAAATCGAGGATTCGTCAACAAATTTTAGATGCGATTCCCCTTGGCTACCTCCCCTCTCCCGGCTAACCTTACTAATTTTTTCTACTACTAATAAAGTTGTCAATTTTTATATGAGGTCGGACTGGATTATATGGTTCAACCTGGGGCTTGGGTATGGAGAGGTGCGGGGAATTGGTCGAAAAATTGCGGATGTCGCGCCGCCGAGGTCTCCTCGGCTTTTAGCGACACCAAGCAAATGAGAACAGCTCGCAATAAATTGCCCTTTTATCAAAAGGGGTTGAGGGCGATGGAACTTATACAGAGAAGCCTTTAGCACGGTTGTCCCCATCCAAGATCAAATTTATTCTTCGTGTAAATTTTCCGCTAATAAAAACTTTTATCGTGTCAGAAAATATTCCGGCTCTCGATTGCTGTTTTGATTTTAATTAGCGATCGATCTTTTTTGAGATTGCGGGAGCGTAGCGCAGCCTCCGGCTGTTCGAATTAACGGAAAATTTGCACAAAGAAAAATTTTGTAGTAGCTAGAAAAGTAGAAACTGGTTTTCGAGATAATTTGAAGCGACTAATAGGAAAGTTTCTGCGAGGTACTCGTGGGCGGGGAAATTAACATAAGCATCTAGTAATTGACCGTCTCCAAAAAGTCTTCGACAAAAATACAACCAATGTGAAATGACTTCTCGAGTAAATCCACCTTGATGACGATATTTAAGCCAATCAGCATTAACTTGAAATGGACGAGGCCATCGATCGAGGTGTAGGTTCATCGTGATGTGAGAAATTTGACCAACTAAACCAGCTTGAATACGTTTGAGGGTTTCGTTAGTACAGAAGGAAAATGTATGATTAAAATTAACAGCATTGATAATTTGAGTTTTATGAAGGCGATCTACTAAAGCTGCGATTTTATCTAAATCAATGCCGAGTGGTTTCTCACAGAAAATAGCTTTATTGTGGTCGATTGCAAGATGAACATAGTCAACATGAGAGTCAGGAGGACTGGCGATGTAGATAATATCAGTTTGTGCAATAAAAGCTGGTGTTAAACGATCGATAAGAGTGAGTGTAGGATGCAATTGTTGAACTCGATCGCGGGCAACTTGAGCAGGGTCAAATGCGCCAATAACATTAAATTGTTGATGATTATTTAAATCATCGAGCATTTGCTGTCCCATACCACCGAGTCCAATAATAATGATATTATAGATTTGCACTAGAAAATACTCCACAGCTAATAAAAGGAAGATAATTAGGTTGCGATTATATTACTTCAAAAAGCTTTTGAAAAGTGATTTGAGTATTAGCTAAAGAGGAGATTCAAACTTTAGTTAAAATAAATAAACTGCAATCGCCACCACGACCAATTCTCATATTGGAATCAATATAAGTAATATTTAAACTAGGAATTCTACCTTGAGGATTTTTGGCTGGTATGGTTTTAAAGGGGTCAAATAGCTTAGTTTTAAGACCTAAAATTTTATTGATTCCGAGGAAACGTTGTTTGAAATTAACATTAATTTTTTGATTGGGGAGTAGATCGGCTTTATCTTTGACTGGTTCGAAGTTAGCTGTTATTTTGACATAACCACAGAAAAGACCGGAACTATGTTTGACTAAAGCAAGATTTTCAAAAGAGGCAGTATCAATATCAATTGTTTGATAAATTTCTCTGACTAAAAACCCGAAAGGCAACTGTTTTAAAGAGCGAATTTCTCTAGCAGTTGAATATTGTAATAACCATGAACCATTGAGTAGATTAGTGCTGTGCAATAGAGGGCGAGGGAATGGGTTTAATTGCTCTAAAGCCAGAGTTAACTTTTCAATTGAGTCAACTTTGTCGGGCTGAATTTGTAAATCTGTAATCGGGGCATCAACAAAACTTTTAAGCTGGTTTTTGAGTTGTTGAATCTCAGAAAGTAAGTTTTCTTTGATTTCTAATCGATTAGCGATTTTTATCATTACTTGAATATTGTTTTGTAAGAGAGTCGATAGCTATAGTATGGTAACAGCTAAGCTCCAATGATTGATAGCAATTCGATGATTTTCGATGATTATTTAAAATAGTGACAAAAATCTAGCTAACCATTATGGACTGGTTTAGGATAGTGGTTTGTTTGAATTGATAATGAAATATAGAGATTTTTTGTAAAGAGGATCTCAAAAAGTAGATATCTAGAAATATTAAGGGTTTAAAGTAGTGTGATCTGAGTTTTAAGTGACTGTGATAAGAATTGCTTATTTCAATTTAAGCAATTTGATCTCGCTCTAGTTTTTCAGCGATCGCTTGACGTATAAATTCTGAGCGATTAGGCATAGCTCTAACAATTTCATCCATCTCTTTTGGAAGCATAACACTTACAGGTCTATGCTTGTGAGATACACCTAAACCTTTACATATAAAACGAGTTTTAAAATCAGCTCTGCTTTCAGTCATTAAAAAGTTTGCTTATTTAGTCGATCGATATCTAACTAGATTTTAACTCATATGTAAATAAATGAAAATCTAAATAAGTATAAGATATTCTGATACTCAGAACATTATATTTTTACATACCCCGCATATATGCGGGGTATAATATAGTTGTAAGTTGAGAGATAAGCGATTTTACTAGCGACCAAACTATGAACATCGCTTTTCCTCTCTTTCTTTTAAAGGTCAATTGACAATGATTATAAATCAATACCTTGCTCAAGAGCAAGAAAACAGAAGACTAGAAGCATTAAACGCAGTTGAAGTAGAGCTAGACAAACAAGCAGATTTGTATGGTGCAGGAAAATTTGATGCTGTCATTGGTGCAGAACCAGATCCAGTCTTAACGGCCAATGAATCCTATCGACGTGGATACGACGACAGTTTTTGGCAATTCTATTACAAAAAATATGGAATTCAAATAGCAACTGAATTCTAAAAAGTAACTAGGGAAGTATTTTATTTTACTTCCCTAATAAGTATTGCAAATCTAGATATCTCTTCAACCAACAAATCGAGAGATATCACAGAATTACTCTGCTTTAAATCAATACAAAACAAATAAACAAACAGTCAAATAAATCTCAATCATTTCAGGAGAAAGGAATCAATGTTTGTGAATGCATTTGAATTACCAGAAACTAGCAATGGAATCATTCATTTTCCAGGTTCACCAAGGCAATACAGAGCAGATTGCAAGGCGGGAATCTTCAAAATAGGAGAGACAGATACTCTTGGTAAATCAATTGAAATGGAGATTATAACTTACAGGAGTTTTAACGGCGAGCTATTTGGATATCGATACCAGCAGTGGGTTGAAGTGTTCTTTATCGACAAAGAAAATATTGTCAGCCATATTCTCTTCAAAACAGAATCAATAGCTAACTTTCTCGAACTAATGAGAAAATTGACAGCCATTAAAAAATCAATTGGCACTCAAATAGTAACAGCCTATACTGCAAAACGCTCTAATGATAGTGGCACATATTACGCTGTTGAATTTGAATCAAAAGATAACGACTCAGACAGAATTAAACAACTGTCTGATTTCGTTAATTCTAATATCAATGGAATCTATTCAGCTCGTTTAGCGGATACTTTTGATAAGCCAGAAGAAACTAAAAAATTACCTTCTAATAAGGCTTCAACCAAAGCTATACAACCTTCTCAAGAAGGAGAACATTTCTAAATAATACAAAGCAGGGCGACTAGGATACCAAAATTTTAAGTCGCCCTCAAAATCTGATTTTCTTTAAGTCTGAAAGATCAAATTAACTAAATCAGATCGAGAAATAAACCTTTGAGGAGGAGTGATGACAAAGGTTGTAGGGTTTTTATGTCCGTTTTTTATTGAATCATAAGTCATTTAAAGGTGGTGGATTGAGCCATGAGCGGTGATTGGGAGTATTATACTAATGGCGATTGTCCGAACTGCT
>CAYWIH010000223.1:0-3930 GCA_964458305.1 uncultured bacterium
TAAAGTGTCCGATGTGACAAATATTGAAAAATTTGAAAATTTATCTCAAATTTCCCAATATTCCCGCATTGATTTTTATATCAGATTGGCAGCTAAAATAGAAAATCCTGGTAAATAAATTAAGTATTAAAAGGAACTTTCGAGCAACCTCGCGCGTCCTTTTCCCGATTGAGAAGCGTTGCAATAAAACTGCAATAAAACTTTATTTCTCTCTTGTTCTAGTTTAATTAAAATAATAAAAAACTAGAACTAAAAAAATGCCTGTAATCAAGTGCCGCTACGGTTTTAATTGCTCCTTAATGCTCATGATGCCTGGTTTGACAGCAAAAGACTGTCCCAATAATCAAGTCTGCGGGACTATCTCGCGTCTCACTGAAGAAGAACAAGTCGAACTCGCCCGCACTATCGAAATACAAACATACTTTAACAGCATTACAAACCAAATTCATCATATACAAAGCGTTTTAGCTTGCGAGCGATCTAGAATTAATGCTGAAGAAGCAGCCATAATGATGCTCAAACAACGGGGTGCAATGCCACCAATTGAAGATTTTTGTATTCAAGAGTCAATAGATGCATTGGATAATGCAATCGATTCTCTTAATGAGGCAATCGCTTCTCTTTATACCGATTACGTTTGCCCACAAGCTGCAACCATCCACGAGTACCTCGTCAAAAGACCTTGGGCGACTTACAGCTACTTTAAACTTGCTAGCCAGCAGGCTATATTTGAGCCGAGTGTCAAACTCAACAAAGTTAAAGTCATACACCTTAGCAAACGTTCGGACTCCAGATATATCGAGGCTTCAAAAGGCTTGGAGCGGCGAAATCGACTCAATAAAATTAAGACTTTGATTGATAAAGCCAAAGCAACTCTCTCTGAAGCTGTTGAGCTTGCAAACTCACCAATTACGTCAAGTTAAAATAAAAGTGAAAGATTTTTTTTGAGATTCAAAAAATTATTATAACTTTTAAGAGTATATTTTTCACTGATGAGCGATCGAATTACTCCTCCATCTCCCCCAGAAAAAAATTTAGAAGTTTTTAAAGCACAGCTAGAATATTATCATCAGCTAAAAGAATATCATCGTCAACAAATGGTGTTGGCACAAGAAAAGTTCGCTCGCCTAAAAGCTTTTTTAGAATTAGAATTATCGACCCCAGAAATTGAGGTCGCAGAAGAGAGTTTGCCCGAAGCGGGCCGCAGCACTGGGGTCAATGGAGTTAAATTAGTTGAAAATACAACAAAGACAAAAATATTGTCTGATGTAGCGACAAATAATAATAGCGTCCAAACTAAAATAATCGATCGAGATGACGAACGAAATATTTCTGGAGAGGATAGCGATCTAATTAGCTCAGAAGTTATTGTTTCAGAAAACAATAACTCTTATACTGTAATTAATTCTCTAGAAGACCCTGGATTACAGACAATAGAAACAAAAAATGTTTCGTCAGAAATATCAGGTAAAGAAGTTGAAAATTTCCCTCGAGACAATTTAACTTTTAAATTCGATTCTAAATTAGAAGCTGCTACAGATTTCTCTTCACAACAACTTCTAGACGAGAGCGATCGTTTAGAATTACAAATTAATCGGGAAGTGGAAATTGGCGATCGTTATCCACCCTCGACAATTTTATCGGCAAATAACCAGAATTTGAGAAATGCGATTCGTGCGGCGTTAGAGACAACCCAGCGTCCGATGACGACAAAAGAGGTTTATTCCTTTATTTATCCGTCGGGGTTATCAAAACTTGAAGAAAACAAAATGCGCCCGGTAATTGGCAAGGCTTTGTGTGATGGGTTAGATGAAAAATTATGGGTAAGAGTAGATCGAGGAATTTATGCCACTAATAGCATTGAGATAACAGCTTCAGCCACTCGCAAAGATTTTGCCACCAACAACAGTAGCAAAGCTCGCGAAGACCTAGCTGTGGAAGAGGAGCGAGGAGCAGGGAAATTGTCTTCGACGACTATCTCAGGAACATTATCTCAAGATAAAGTAGTCGAGCGACCTAATGGTGATAGAGACAATAATCTCTCGATCGATTCGGTAAATAAAGTTGACGATCGAGAATCGTCGCCTATTGATGTAAAAAATACGCCTTTGTATGAATTAATCGATCGAGCATTGCGATCGGCTGCTCCCAATACTATGAATGTAGACGATATAGTTAATTGGATTTATCCACAATCGGTAAGCGGTAAAATTTGGAAAAAAACTAGAAAATCGGTAGCCTCAGCTCTTTCAAACCACTTATCTAAAAATCTTTGGAAGAGAGTATCTCAGGGCTATTATCGCACTTTGGCTTCACCAATTCAAAAGGATTTGGTAGAAAAAAAGCACGATAATATTAAAAATCAAACAGTTTTAACATTAAACTCGATATCGAATAGCCCTAATAGCAAAAACAATCTTGACGAAAGATTTGGAGAACTTACCCCAAATCTCAAAACTTTATTTGAAGCTGAAGCAAGAGGTGAAATCTTACACCACAACTATGTTGCCAATAAAATTTTTGGGCAAAATTATCAAAAACACTTGCCAGAATTACTAGAAATACTAGCTTTAGGGCAAAAGCAAAAGCTATGGGCTAGAGTCCCCGAAGATCCTGATTGTTGGACTACCGATTTATCCTTATTGCCAACTGAAGAAATCGAATTTGTTGAAGAGGAAGAACAGTAAATAATTAAAAAAACTAATCCAAGTTATTAATAATAATTGAAATAAAACTGAGATATCTATCTATTTAAAGAGGTTTGTTTGCCCTTTTTTAGCTTATATTGACAAGATTAAAAAATAATAATTAAATAAGCTAGTCTTTAAAACTAATCTTCTGATGGCATCTAAAAAAATCTATGTTAACCCCTATACGGTTAAAGGTCATTATCGCACCATTCATACTCGTATCTTTAAATTTATTTGCGCCCATTGCGATAAACCAAGCAAAAGAGAAACTTACGCCACCGTCTGCCCGAAATACTGCGACGAATGCAAAAATATAAAAAATAAACGGGGTACTAAAAAACAGCCAAGCGGTGAAATTGTTGAAACGGCCAAAGTAATATCACAATCTTTACAAGAGTCGCTGACTCAACAAATTGAAGTTGATACCGATACTCCAAAAGCTACAATACCAAATTCAACTTCAGAAACTAAACCACTTGTTTCAAATCAACAAATAATTTCTTCTGCACCCTCGAAGCAAGGCAAGAAAAAAGAAACTAAAAAAGCTAAAGAGACTAAAAAAGCTATAAGCAATAAAGTTAAAGAAATTCCTCCTTTAGAGGGGGCTATATTGATAGAATTTATCAATCAATTGTGGTTGATCCACTACAACAAAACTATGACCGCAGACTCTAAATATTTACTTATCGATTTGTGGGATGGTAAGAATTACGACCAAATCACCTCCGAGCGCAAAATGAGGATAAAGACTGTTCGGAAAATAGCATCCGATTTAATGACTCAACTATCTAATGCTATGGGCGAAAATGTAACCCCCAGAACTTTGCGCGAAGTGATGAGTAAACATTATAGAGCTTATAAAATAAGTGAAGGTTCTCTCTGAGCTTAGTGATAAAACATTTTTAAAAGCTTAACAATAACTTAGGATAAATATTCATTATTAACTAAATATTTTTGGTAAAACTAAATCAAGAATAAAGGTTTAAAATGGATATTCATTTAGCTGAGTGTTTCAAAGATTACTGTAACGAACGGCTCAAAGAATTAATTGATTCTTCTTATATTAGAATCGACAATCTTTTTGAGAATGATGCTAGAGAAGAAGAAGTAATTATTGTTTGTGAAATTTTTACTCCTTTTCTTCTTTTTTACCAATTAAAAATGTACGAAGTAACACTTTTATCAATTGGAAATATATTAGATATTGACTGTGTACATATTATTCCAATTCAAAAAACAC
>CAYWIH010000224.1:0-3894 GCA_964458305.1 uncultured bacterium
CCAAAAAAATCGCTCTAAATATTCTCTAGAATAAAATTAATTTGCTCCTATTTAAACTGATGTATAATTGCTCGATCGCGATGAATCGATCCGATCCATCCTTAAAATTAGAAAGAATGTTTACTGCTGATTTTTCCAAGCTTAGCAAGATCGAACAGAAAAGAGATTATTAGGTATCTAAAAAAATATCTAGCGATCGGTCAATAATAGAAACAGATCGTAAATTATTTGTATTTTCTTTTATAAATATTTTTTTTAAAAAACCTGTTTACAAAAAACATAAAGATGAAGCGCGATCGCGATCGAATAAAAAATTCAGGCTTTTTAATATTAAATAAAATCCTTAACTATTTTTGAGAATTGGGATCGTAAAGATCGATCGATAATTTGATTTTTTAACTGTTTTGAGAAAATAGAGCGGATTTGAGATAAATTAGGGAAAAATAAAAGATAATAACAAAAAATTTTTTTAGATTCATGCTCCTTTTAATAAACTGGGAAAAATTAGCCGCAGAATACAGCAAAAAAACAAATCCTAAAGGAAAATTAGCCGAAAAAAAAGGCAATTACCACTATCGATCGAACCGATCGCCTTTTATTCCTGCAAATATACAACTGAGAGACTACCAACAACAAGCAATTACTAGTTGGTTCAAAAACAAAGGCAGAGGAACTTTAAAAATGGCCACCGGTAGCGGTAAAACGATCGCAGCATTAGCGATCGCTACCGAACTGTATCAAAAAATTAGCCTCCAAGCAATAATAATAATATGTCCTTACCGTCACTTAGTCAGTCAATGGTCGCAAGAATGTCAAAAATTTAATATCGAGGCGATCGTTGCCTTTGAAAGCGTTTATAATTGGCAATCTCAACTTTCTGACCAACTATATAATATTATTTCTGGCAACCAAAAGTTGCTAACAGTTATTACAACTAACTCTACTTTTGTAACTGAAGGATTTCAATCCCAATTAAAATATTTCCCCGACAAAACCCTAATTATTGGCGACGAAGCACATAATTTAGGATCTCCTCGCGCGATCGAATCTTTACCCCGTAAAATAGGATTGCGTCTGGCTTTATCTGCTACTCCCGAAAGATACTACGATGATGAGGGTACGGATTTTATTTTCGATTATTTCGGCCCGATTCTCGAACCTGATTTTACCCTGGCTGATGCTATTAATGCCAAAGCACTAGTTAGATATTTTTACTATCCTATTTTGGTCGAGTTAACTCCATCGGAGTCATTTGCTTATGCCAAGTTAACTAAAAAGATCGGTTGGGCATTAAATAAAAATAGCGATCGATCCTCTAACGATACTTTGACCTCTTTATTAATCCAGCGATCGCGCCTTATTGCTAGTGCTAAAAATAAATTAGATGCTTTGCGGGAATTAATGGGCGATCGACTAGATACTACTCATACTCTTTTTTATTGCGGCGATGCTCGTGTAGAATATAACTCTAAATATGTCCGTCAAATAGAGGCTGTTACTCGTATTTTGGGTATTGAGTTGGGTTATCGGGTAAATACCTATACTGCCGAGACTCCTCTGTCTGAGCGGGAAATATTACGCGATCGGTTCGAAAACGGAGAGTTACAAGGTTTAGTATCTATTCGCTGTTTGGACGAAGGTATCGATATTCCCGCTATTAAACACGCTGTCATTCTCGCTAGTACTGGCAACCCCCGTCAGTTCATTCAGCGTCGGGGTAGAATACTTCGGCCCCATCGAGGTAAAGATCGCGCTACTCTTTTCGATACTATTGTGATGCCTCCTATGCTCGATCGCGATACTTGGGAAGTCGAACGCAGTCTTTTACGTAAGGAGTTAAAGCGTTTTATCGAGTTTGCCGATCTTGCTGATAATGCTACTGATGCCAGAAACATCTTATTATCTCTTCAAGATAGATACGATTTATAACTTTTTGCTCGATCTGAGAATATACTTACCCTGAATAGATCCGCTCTGCGGATCTTTCCTTTGACGAGCGCGCAACAAAAACCTGCAAAAATTATACGAAATTCGAGACCTTAAATTTCTCAAAAAGAATCTCTTCTTTAAGATCTTCTAAATCAGTGTAGCGATCGACAACATTAACTAAATTATCATTAGTCATTGCTCGTAAACTAACCAGCTCTACTCTGGCCCCGCGATAACTCACGCTATTAACAGCATAAGCTAGATCTCCATCTCCACTTAATAAGATTGCCGTATCGTAATGTGGGGCTAGTGTTATTAAATCTACGGCTATTTCTACTGCTAAATTTGCTTTAAAAGAATTATCAGATAATTGAGCTAATTGTTTTGCAATAACTCGATAACCATGACATGACATCCAATGCAAAAACCCATTTTGTTTGTCATTATTGGGATCTACTCCAGTATAGAAGAAAGCTCGAAACAACTTTGAACTGCTTGTCAGACAAGCTAACAGTTTTCTATAGTCTATTTCTATGCCTAGATTTAGTGCTGCATAAAACAAATTTGCCCCATCTATAAAAATTGCTACACGTCCTCTATTTCTTAAATTTGTTTCTTGAGAAAAAGTTAATGCTTGATTAGAACGAACGAACATTTTTTTACCTTGCTTGTTTGTTTGTTTAATTTTAAAAGAGCAGATTTAACAATTGTTAAAAGAAAAGATTTTACTGACTTATTAAAATTTTCATCAAATTTAAGACAGTAATATTTTTCCTGGCTTTAGTTATAAAGTAATCTATTTAAGAGCTGAGAAGAGAATAATATTAGAAAAATTAAAGATTTTTGAAAACTTTAAATTGAGTTTGTTTTATCCTAATTTTTTAAGTATTTTCACGGGTACTTAAATAACACAACTAAGATTTATTCTTGCAAAGAATATGTTATTTGTCTGACAGTTTAAATAATTTTTATAAAATCTATATTATTATAAGTATATCGAGTGAATCGATTCTATATGTAACTAATTTATTATTTTAAAGCTATATAGCACTCGATTATTTTTTGAAATGTAACTAACAAAAAAGAAGTCAACGTAAATTAATAAGTTGACTTCTTTTTTAATTACCAAAATTAATTACATTAATCCTAACTGAGCAAGAATGCCTTGGCCAGTGAAATATTCAGTTGCTAGACCAATAACAAAGCCTAACATTGCTAAGCGACCGTTCCAGTTTTCTGCGAATTTGCTAAATCCAAATTTTGACTCTTGATTTTCCATCTTAGTAATCTCGATAATTGCGATGTGTAACAAAACATAAATTAATTGTAAACTTTTACAACAATAATTTTGAGTTTTAGCTGAGTCGTAATTACCGAACCAAACTTTTCGATCTGAAGAACCAAAAACTAGCTTTTTTTTTCAATATAAATCTAACCGTTACTCCAACTCTGGCAACGATTTAAATATATTGAGAAATATTTTCGTGACAGACATTAGTTAAATAAGACAAACACCGAAACCTTAAAAATACTAACTGTTCGTAAAAAGGGTTCAATTTACATAACGGTGGTATGTAAAACAGATGATAACCCCATATTTTGATATCTCTCTCAAAAGGGCAAGAAGCAGGAATCATTTTACAAACCAACTTAGCCATCAAGCTATTGGAAATTTCTAAGCTATCGAGCCAATTTTTGATTGGTTTCAATGAAAAATAAAATTGATGCGATAATTGACTTTTTCTCATTTAATCTCAGCAATCTTTGACTTGATACTACATATATAATATCAAGATTACTTATAATTGTCTATTGTTTTCTTTATCTTTTTAATCTAGTTAAAAACAATTGAAATATTTATCTACCCTGAGATTTATCGTATTTATAAAACTTTAGGTGCTTCCAATCTACTTAAAAGCAAGATAAACCAAGGAATATTAATGTCAGGGAGCGAACTGGCATATT
>CAYWIH010000225.1:0-3750 GCA_964458305.1 uncultured bacterium
AACGTCTAACTTAGTTTTATATTTTCTTATGAATTTTATGCGATCGCGATCGCATAAGTATAAGTACTTGAGGGATATATTTTAAGAGTCAATAACTCGTTGTAGTTAAAAATCGTTAAAAAAAGATAAATGTTAACTTTGACTTCACAAGAGATTAAATATTGTCAATTAAGCGAATTTTACGCTAAATCAATTAACTATAGCTATCGCTATATGTCGAGAATTTTTAGAAAAGCAAGAAAGAGTAAATTTAATTATTAAATATGATTTAAAACTTGAATTGTTTGATTTTTTTATAGTTCAAGCCAATTAAGCATTTATACTAAACCCAAATTTCAAAAAAGCCAAATATACTTAAATAGTTTTTCTGAGAGCTATTTAAGGTTAAGAATAAGTAAAAATTAATCCTTAAACCTTTTGTGAAAAGTCGAAAAATATACTCAATGAATTGACAAGAGTAAGTTAAATTAATTAAATGTTCTATAATTTGTCAAAAGCGAATAAAAAATCTTTAGAAAGTTAAGCTTGAATTAGTAATGAAAAATCAAAAAAGAAGCAATTATTATCGGATTAATTTACTAGCCTTTTTAGCCATACTAGGGGGTTTGACTTTAATATTTTATCACTCAAAAAGTTCCTCAAAAATCAGAGAAGGAGAATTAAATAATACAAGTATAAATTCAATATTAAAGAATAAACTGGAACGACGAGCTATAAACTCAGACAGAGTAATAGTCTTAGCCGGCTCTGGGAGTAATTTGGCTATTACCAGGATTTTAGCCAAAGAATTTAATAAATCTCATCCTAATATAAAAATTCAAATTCCTTCTAGTTTAGGCACAACTGGAGGGATTTATGCACTATTAGATCGAGAAATAACTTTAGGTTTAGCTGCTCGAAATTTAACAAAAGAAGAACAAAAAATGGGTTTTAAACTTATTCCATATGCTAAAACAGCAATAGTAATTGGAGTAAATTCAGAAGTAATCGATAATAATATTACATCTACAGATTTAATCAATATTTATCAAGGAATAAAAAGAACTTGGAGTGACGATCGAGAAATTATTGTTTTAAGTAGAGAACCAGGAGACAGTTCCAATTTAGTTTTAGAATCAAAAGTACCAGGTTTTAAAAAAGCTTATATTCAAAGTCAAATAGATAAACGTTGGAAAATACTTTATACAGTTCAGGAAGCAAATCAGACTTTAGCGAAAACGCCTTTTGCTATTGGTTTATCAGATAG
Organism: uncultured bacterium; assembly: GCA_964458305.1. Taxonomy (GTDB): domain Bacteria; phylum Cyanobacteriota; class Cyanobacteriia; order Cyanobacteriales; family JASJDA01; genus JASJDA01. The sequence continues at coordinate 1,247 of CAYWIH010000225.1, forward strand.
AGGTGTAATTGCTACTGAAAAACTTAATATTAAAGTTCTTAAATTTAATGGAATTGAGCCTAATGATGAAAATATTATTACAGGAAAATATCAACTTACTAAAGTTTTAAGTTTTGTTTTACCCCCCGATAAACTTTCATCATCTACACAAGCTTTTATCGACTTTGTTCGCTCAAAAGATGGTGCAAAAATTCTTAAAGATTACGGCTATTTTCCAATCTAATTAAAACTTAAGTCGATTGAATATGAAAAATTTATCTACTAATATTAAATTTAGCAAAACTTTAGCAAAATGGCTTTACCCAATAACGATGATTATTGGCTGTGCAATTAGTTTAACGACTCCCGCTACATTTTATTTGATTGAATCTCAATCTCTTCAAAAAACAGCCAATCTTTATGCCGAAGATCTAGGAGATGACTTTGAGAAGTTAGCACAAAATGAATCGCGATACTGGAAATATCAGACTAAAAGATTTCAAGGTATTCTCAGTAATTTTGCTCCGAAGAAGCATCTTGTCTCAATTAGGATTAAAAATTTAGAAAATCAACCTATTCGTGGTTATAAATATCAAAATGAAACTATTCCCAATTGGCAAAAAGAATTTTTGACGACAGGACAAGCTCCAATTATATTTAATAATCGACAACTTGGTATAGTTGAAGTCACTATTTCTGAAACTAATGTCTTAATAAATACTACTTTAATATTTTTAGTATCAACCGGGGCAGGAATAGCACTAGCTCTTTTAGCATATCGATTTCCTTTAGCGATTTCAACACGCCAAGAGGAAAATTCACAGCAACAATTAAACGAATTAGTTCAAGGTCTAAATGCAATTGTTTGGGAAGCTGAGGCTGTGAGTCAAAAGTTTTTATTTGTCAGTCAAGCAGCTCAAGATATACTAGGTTATCCGATTCAAAAATGGTTTGACGATCCTCATTTTAAAGAATCCTTTATTTTGCCTGAAGATCGTCAAGAAATAGAAATTTGTTCCAACTTAGAAGTTTTAAGTCAGCAAGATAAAATTGTGATTGAATATCGAGCTAAAACAACTAATGGTACTTTAATCTGGTTGCGCGATTCAATTCAAATTATTAAAAATGAAAATAACCAACCTTGGCTCTTGCGGGGTGTAATAGTTGATATTACTACTCAAAAACAGGCAGAAAATCAACTAAGACATTTAGCTTTTCACGATCCACTCACTAAACTATTAAATCGTGGAGCTTTTATGAATGAACTTAATCGAGTTATAAAGCATTCAAGTTCAAATAATTTATTTGCTGTTCTCTATTTAGATTTAGATCGTTTTAAAACTATTAATGATAGTCTCGGTCATTTAATTGGAGATCGTTTATTAATTGCAGTAGGACACAAAATTACTGCATCTGTGAGGAGTTTTGATAAAGTAGGAAGACTTGGTGGAGATGAATTTGTTATTTTATTAGAACAAATCAAAGATGTTAGCGAAGTTACTCAAGTAGCGCAAAGAATTATTTCTCAATTTAAAAAACCTTTTTATCTTAACGAGCAAGAAATAGTTGTCACAACAAGTATTGGAATCGCACTAAGTCAAACAAAACAATATCAAGCAGAAGAAATTCTCAGGGACGCTGATAATGCCCTTTATCGTGCAAAGAATTTAGGCAAAAATCGTTATGAATTATTTGATTCCCAAATGCAACAACTAGCGTCCGTTAAATTACAATTAGAAACCGATCTCAGACGTGCAATAAAACTCAATCAAATTGAAGTTTTTTATCAACCAATTATTAATATTAAAGAAAAAACAATTGCTGGATTTGAAGCGTTAGCACGTTGGCATCATCCCAAACGTGGTTTAGTTTCTCCTGTTGAATTTATCCCAATTGCTGAAGAAACTGGTTTAATTCTTTCTCTAAGTGAGTATGTTTTAGAAACTGCTGCTCGTCAAATAAAACAATGGCAAAAACAATATCGCCAAGAATTAAGCCTTAATGTTAATATTTCACCAATTGAATTTATTCAGCCTAATTTTACTGCTAAAATTTTTGAAATACTCGAAAAAAATAATTTTTGTGGCAGCAAGTTAATCCTTGAAATTACTGAAAGTACTTTGATTAAAGATCTGACACAAGCTCAGTTAATTATCAAGCAATTACTTCGTCAAAATATTAATATTGCTCTCGATGATTTTGGAACTGGGTACTCTTCTTTAAGTTATTTATATCAATTGCCAATTAATAAAATAAAAATCGATCGCTCTTTTGTCCAAGATCTTGAATTCGATCTTGATAAATTAGAAGTAATTCGAGCTATAGCTAATCTTGGGAATAATTTAGGCATCAATTTAGTTGCAGAAGGAATTGAAAACTTACAACAATTTAAAATCATTAACCAACTTAATTGTTGTTATGGACAAGGCTATCTTTTTTCTCAACCTATTACTGCTGAAGGAGCTGAAGCTTTAATTGTTTACGAACATGATTTATTATATAAGTTTTCTTATAATTAAGAATTT
>CAYWIH010000226.1:0-3711 GCA_964458305.1 uncultured bacterium
TCGATCGCTATTTTCCTTAAAAAGAATATTAGGACTGTAGTCCCAAGCAAATTAAGGACTTTAGCATCAGGCAAATTAATAATAGCTAAATTTAAAATTGAGATATTAAAAACATCGCCAAAAAATAGCTATTATGGAAACATCAAAACGCCTCGAATTTCCTCGCTTAAATTTATTTTTAAACGCAGTCGATCGAACTACAGAATTATTAGGCTTAAACGTGCCGCAAATCGTAGAGATAGAAAAAATAAAAAAATTGCCCCAGAATACTTTAGGAAAAAGTTTAGCAGAATTTTTAGAGCAAAATCAACTAAAACCCTTTACAACGGGCCCGAGAAGGAAACAACTCCACGACTGCATTCATGTTGTGACTGGATACGGCAGCGATCCGATCGCAGAAGCAGAAGTTCAAGCCTTTTTACTTGGATGTAAATTTAATTTAGCCAATTTATTACTTTACAGGAGCATTAAACGGAGAATGAAGCGGCGAATGGGTGCTAATTCCGAGTCCTATAATTTAGTTCGCCAAAGACTGCTAAAAGCTTATCGCCGAGGTCAAAAATCAAATCTCGACCCCGATCGCTGGAGTCCCGAAACATTGTGGCATTTACCCCTAAAAACAGTTAGAGTCAACTTCGGGATCGATTAAAGCAAAAATTGTCGAAATCTGAGAAAATGTGATAAGAAAGTTAAATGTCACAAAAAAAAGCCGCTCGAAATTTATATATTAAGGAGAGATTGAAATGTTGACTCTAAAAATCGTTGTTTACCTCACAGTAGCCTTTTTCGTAGGAATCTTTATCTTCGGATTTTTATCCTCCGATCCTTCCCGTAACCCCGGAAGAAAAGATTTTGAATAAAAATTTTTAGTAAAAAGCGCGAGTGTTTTAAAAAACATAAATTAAAAATAAAAGGGTTAAGCAAAGCTTGCCCTTTTTTTCGATCGTATAGTTAAATGCAATAATCCACTAGTTCGAGGGTTGTTGTGGAAATACCCCAAATACCACCCCCACCAGCTATAATTCAACCAGCAGCTAAAAATAGTGCCGCTTTATTAGGATCTCCCCTAGAAATAAGTCGCAATTATTTTTATGGCAACCAAAAAAATTATATTACTCGGCTCGTCCTTCGCGATCGCCAGCAAAACAAACAGATATTTGAATTTTTAATAGCCCAAAACGATCGAGAAGAGATCCAAATTGTAGAAATCATCGCCGATCGCCAAGAATACGACGAAAATAGCCGCATAATTACCGCTACTGGTAACGTAGAAATGCGCTACGCTAAAGCACTATTAAAAGCCGATCGTCTCGAGGTCAACTTACCCGCAAAATTAGCCGTCGCAACTGGTAACGTCGTTATCGAAAGAGGAGATCAAACCATTCGCGGCGAAAAATTAGAATATTCCTTCTTTTTAGATCGAGGGATAATGTTTGCTGCTAAAGGAGTTATCTATCAACCCAGTTTCGATCGAGATACTAGTTTTACCTCAGCCGAAAATAACGCCCAAATACTCGATCGACCCCTCACCGATCGCCTCCAAGAACAACAACCCCTACAACGCGTTTCTACAGCAGAAGGATATAGATTTGTTATCGGTACGACTCAGGATCTCGGTTTAGTAGAAGGAGACGGAGGAGTTGCTAGCACTTCTGGAGGAAACATCAATCGCTTGCGTTTTGAAGCCGATCGAGTCGATTTCGATACCGATGGTTGGACGGCCGAAAATGTCAGAATAACTAACGATCCCTTTTCACCTCCAGAATTAGAATTGCGGGCCGATACAGCAACTTATCGAACTATTAACCCCCTACTTAGCGAAGTAGTCACCAGCAACTCCCGCATAGTTTTTGACCAGACAGTTTCCTTACCCCTATTTAGAAATCGACTCCTCATCGATCGCAGCCCCAGACAGCCAGGTATAATCGGATTTGGCTTCGATAGCGAAGAAAAAGGGGGTTTGTACGTAGAACGAAGTTTTAATCTAATTAACAATCCCACTGTTGGCTTTGAAATTACGCCCCAATATTTCATTCAGCGATCGATTCTCGGCCCCGATAGTAGCAATATATTCGGAACTGCCAACAACACCCCAGACACCCAAGAAGATCGAGGAGTCTTCAACCCGAATAATTTTGGCTTCCAAACTAAATTCAGAGCTAATTTTAGCCCCCGAACTAGTCTCAACTCAAGCACAGAACTAAATACCCTCGACTTAGAGCAAGCAGAAGATCTATTTCGAGCCAACGTAATTTTACAGCAAAAAATCGGCCCCTTAGCAAAACCCCACACCCTCAGCTTCGAATCTAACTATCGCGATCGCCTCTTTAACGGTTCTTTAGGCTTTCAAACAGTCCGCCGCAGCATCGGGCTTATTTTAACCTCTCCCACCTATACTTTAGGCAACAGCGGCATCAATTTAAACTATCAAGCATCGGTTCAAGATATTCTCGCCGACAGCGATCGCACTGAAATAGTTAACCGATTCAACCGCGCTAATTTAACTCGCTATCAAGGGGCGATCCTGCTGAGTCGCGGTTTCAAACTTTGGCAAGGAGAAGCTTTACCCCCCACCCGTACGCAAGGAATGCGTTACACTTCTCAACCAATACTCCCTTTTATCCAATTAAATACTTCTTTAACCGGGGTTACCAGTTTATATAGTAACGGTGACGACCAATCTTCAATTACAGGTAATATTGGCATCAGCGCGCAACTAGGCCATCTTTCCCGCAACTTTTTCGACTATACTGCCTTAAATGTCAATTACTCTCGAGGATTTCTGACCAACGAATCTCCCTTTTTCTTCGATCGCTTTGCCGATACTCAAACCCTATCTTTAGGCATCAACCAACAACTATTCGGCCCTTTGATCCTCGGACTGCAAACCAACCTCAACCTCGACACTGGCAACGAAATTAGTACCGACTACATCCTCGAATACAGTCGCCGAACTTACAAAATTATTTTACGCTATACTTCCATACGACAAGCAGATAATTCCACTGAAGGATTGGGTTCGATTAACTTGCTCATCAACGATTTTAACTGGATCGGTAACCCCGAACCTTTTGACGGTGCTGTTACCCCAGTTACTCGCGGTGTGAAACAATAGATGATGTACTTGTCACCTTCTGCGCTTTAAAAAGGCGCAGCTTGAGCTAATCAGAGCTGAACGAAGAGGTGGCTAGACCATGAGTCGAAATCTGTTACAGACGTACGGGTATTACGCTCGCTCGTACCCCTCTAAGCCTACTGATTATAGGCGTGGCATCATGGTCAGATATACTGTTTTCGATGGTCGTAGGGACTTACAACTTTAGTACAAAGGATTATCTCCAGTGAATGTACGAGTACCAGTTAGATCGCCATCCGGTCAACCCTTAATGCCAACCAAGGCATCCAGAGCTAGAAGGATGGTTAAAGAAAATAAAGCAATTGGTAAATGGAATGATGCCGGGATCTATTACATTCAGCTTATTTTCTGCCGCGAACAAACAAACACGCAACCAATATACTTAGGTTGCGACCCTGGAAAATTTTATTCGGGTATAGGCGTACAGAGTTCTTTAGATACGTTGTATCGAGGGCATTTAGTTTTACCCTTCCAACGAGTAAAAGAACGTTTGGGAACTGCCGTAATTAAAAAAAACAAGGTGGTAAAAAACGTTAGGGGGCGTGCATTACAAAGACGTGCGCGTAGAGGAAGAA
>CAYWIH010000227.1:0-3710 GCA_964458305.1 uncultured bacterium
ACTGTACCATTATTATTTTTACCCCGTTTAAATTTAATATCTAATCATTAAAGTTTAGATATTAAAAGGTTATCAACTTTATGATTAGGTTAATAGGAGTTTGTGTATTTTATAAAACTTGGTACTGTAAAGTTTTACGATCGATCGAACCGATATTAATTGTCGAGCGAGTTGAATTAATTAATTATCCTGTCAAGATTGCTCGTCGTAGCACAAAGAAGCTATCTTGTTTCATCAAAATACTGAAAAGTTAAATTTCTCTTAAAGAATGTCTTCTTTAAGATCTTATAAAATTACTTGAAGCCAATTGTAGATCGTCGCAAGTCTTTGAAATTTTAGAGCAAGAAGCGATCGAAACGCTGCGATACCAACAAGTAGCGATCGATCTCATTTTCACTGGCCCTGGAATAATAACTCTGTTTAACAAGCATTACTTATTCTTTTTCAAAATAAATAATAGGGTAACATAATTATCTTTAAATGCGCGATCGCTATCACTTCAAATAAAGACTTTTATTACCCAAAAGTTAGAATAGTCAGATTATCCTTATGGAGTAAGTAAAAATACTTAGAACTTAATTAATTACAGTTTTTGAGATTAGTTGTCAAAATATTTTTTATCTCAAAATAATCAATAGTATCAAGAGCGACTAATTCTGAATTGAAACTGAATAATAGCAATATTTTTAGCTAAATTATAGGTCGAATAAGCCAGGAACGAAAACAATGAATATTATTTTAATACAAAAATTATGTTTAAAAATTATAATTTGGGTGATGTTTGAAATCATTTTAACCTTGTTAGGTCTCGATGACTTGGCAGATTATAGTGAATTTCTCTTAGAAAACAAGAAAAACTATGTTTATCAAATTTACAATCAACAATTCACTTTGAATGGAGATATCGAGCGAATTTTATGATCTTGCAATCCGATCGTTTATTTAAATAGCCAAAGCTATTTTTCTGCTACTGTTCAGTATATTATTTACTATTGCTATAACAATCAGTCAATTGCTGCGATTTGTCTGTTTTGATATCAGCGCACTCGCAGAAGCCGAGATCCGCATCTAGGGGATCTAACTCGAGGAATCTCGACAGAAATCTGCCCCTTGTTATCGAAAGGGTCGGAATATTAAAGAGAAAAGATCTGGTGTAAGTTTATTTAGCGATCGTGATTATCTATGTGGCGACGATTCGCGCTAAGCTGAGAAATAAAGTTTGTAGCAATCAAGTTGTATGCGATCGAAAGTTTTAATCGTTATTTGCCTTAGCTATCTCTTCTCTTTTCTAGGCTGGTGGATAAGTCCCGATGCTTTAGCTTTAACTCAAATCAAACTCAGCAATCTCGACTATCATGAATGTCCGCCAGAATTATCGAAAGGAAACGTTACTAGCGGCGAATTAATTCCGGCAAATTGTTTTATTATCACGGGACAGGCTAAAAATACTTCCGGTAAACTTGTAGTGGATGCGGATGTATATGGCAGAATTTACGATGCGAATAATAATGATGTGTTTGAAAATCGAGGTAGAGTAGGGACTATTGAGGAAGTGCCTCCGGGTGTCAGCGATTTTGAATTTAGAATTAGCGTTGCAGCCAATCAACCGACACCCTTAAAATTGAAGCAATTTAAAGCCTCTGGTTTTTCTGGCAGAGTCCGTCCTTTTTATTATGACGATTAGAATCTAGATGCTGGTAATAAGCCAGCAACAATTTGTAAAAGGAAAATTGCCAAAATAGGAGAAATATCTATTCCACCTAGAGGAGGAATAAAGGAGCGGAAAATATTGAGATAAGGATCGGTAATCGGGCTGAGGAAAGACATAATTTGATTGGCCCACCCAGCGGTTTGAAACCAGGAAAGCAATATTCTTACGAAAATCAAAATCATATAGATTTGTAAGAAATTAGCAAGACTTTGAGAAATTAAGTAAGCAGCATCCATGAATTAAATTTATTCCTCTCTAAAATTAATAGCTGTTTTATCGATTATCTTAACTCGAGCGGCTCATTTATTGAAGCGATCTAACGATCTGCTTCAATTTGTTGAACTGCTGTGAGGGCACAATAGCTCACTCCGGCAGTACCTTCCCCTGGATGAACCGAATCTCCAACTAACCAGAGGTTTTTAATCGGGACTCGAGTCGCAAAACCAAAAGGGCCGAATGTAGCCACTCTCTGACCGATACCTCCCACTATACCCTTTTCTCTGGCTGTATAGCGGGCGAAGGTGCGGGGGGTTGCTGTTTCAGTGTGGATAATTGTTTCTGAACTTAGTTTAAAATATCTTGCCAACAGTTCGATCGCTTCGGAGGTATATTGTTGTTTGAGCTTGTCGTATTCTTGTTTAGTTCCTTTCCACCACATCCCGACATTTGTAAATGAAGAGGCTATTATTGTCGCTTGTCCGTCAGGACTTCTGCCGTCTCCTGGTTTACTTACTGAAACGAATAAAGAATTATTTTCGCCAATTACTTCGTCGTAGTTGTAGAGAAATTGTAAATGAGGGGGACAATTTTCTGGAATGGCAGCGCGATCGACTCCTAAATAGATAACGAATGCTCCCGATGCTTCTGGTAATTTATCTACTCTTTTTCTGTAGTTAGGCAAAAGATCTCGATCTAACAATTCGACTAAATTCTGTACCGTGAGGTTGGCAATTACTAAATCGGCTGTTTCTGTAAATACTTCTTTGGTTTTCTGATTGCAGATCGTTACTCCGGTTACTTGTTTCGATTTTGTTTCGATTTTTTCTACTGTATGGCGCATCAATAATTTACCGCCATATTTTTCTAATCCTTCGACGAGCCGATCGCTTAATACTTGCATGCTGCCTTGTAAATGATAAAGTCCTCGGGGTGCTTGAGATACTGCTAGGGCTGTTGCGGCAAATAATAATGCTGTCTCGTCGGCATTTACTTGGGAATATAGTTTTAGTTGTACGTCTAAAAAGGTTTTCAACCGGCGATCGTCATACAAGCCGTATAATTTTAAAGCATCTCCGACTGTCATTAGGGTAAAAGGAAAGGTAATAAAGGTATCTAACCTAATTGAGGATACTAATTGCCATAAGTCCCATAAGTTTCGCGGAGGTAATACGGGATCTTTTTCTTGAAAGTTCCAAGAAGCGACAAATAACTTATTCAATAACTGCCAAAATGGTTCGCTGCCAGGAAATTGTTTTTGTCTTTCTGTAGCCCATTTATCTGGGTCTCGCCAAACGTTAATCGGTTCGGTTTCTCCTGGCAAAAATACCGCACAAGCAGGATCGCAATTGGTTGCTTCGGGCAGTTCTATTTCTAGTTCGTCGAAGATTCTTTTATGTATTCCTCCTTCTTCTAAACCAGCTACTTGAGTCGCTCCGACATCGAAGGTAAAACCTTTTCTTTTAAAGGTAGAAGCGCAGCCTCCAGGGACTATTGCTCGATCGAATATCTTTACTTGGTATCCTCTGCGAGCGAGTAACGCTCCTGCGGTCAATCCTCCTATTCCCGCTCCCACTACGATCGCTTTTTTCATATTTTTGGCATTTCTTAATATTTTTCTCTTCTTCTATGGTAGTTGTTGCCATAAAGCGATCGCCTTTTTGTTATATCGTTTCTTACTTTTGAAAAATTGGATCGAGATGACGATCGCTTTTGTTGCCAGCCACTGCAAATAATTTCTCTAAATTTCGCGCTCGAATTCCCCTTTGTTATTTATTTCAAT
>CAYWIH010000228.1:0-3609 GCA_964458305.1 uncultured bacterium
AGACCGACTGACCACCTACCTAGACCGACTGACCACCTACCTAGACCGACTGACCACCTACCTAGACCGACTGACCTTCTAAACCGCAAACTATGACAGAAAAAATAATCGAAATACTTTCAGCAGAAGAAATAAGACGAACGATCAACCGACTAGCTTCGGAAGTAGTCGAAAAATCTGGAGATCTTTCCCAAATAGTATTACTGGGAATTTACACCAGAGGAGTTCCCTTAGCAAAATCGATCGCCGATCGCATTGAAGCATTAGAGAATTTTCAAGTTCCAGTAGGAGCGATCGACATTACATTTTATCGCGACGATCTCGATCGCATTTCGACTCGGACTCCCGCAAAAACAGAAATACCTGTAAACATTACTGGTAAAACTGCAATAATTGTCGATGATGTAATATATTCTGGGCGAACTATACGAGCAGCTCTCAATGCAGTTAACGAATACGGTAGGGCCGAAAAAATTCGCTTATTAGTATTAGTCGATCGCGGTCATCGAGAATTACCGATCCATCCCGATTTTACCGGAAAAAACTTACCCACTGCCGGAGATGAGAAAGTAAAAGTATATCTCGAAGAAGTAGATAATAAAGACGCAGTGGAATTAATTAAAGTATAATTAGCCCTTAGTGTGGGATAATACTTAATCGTTATTTATGCTAAGTCAAGAGCGATCGGTGAACCAACCCAATATTCAAATTCGTAAAGCCGACCATATTAGAATTTGTCTCGAAGAAGATGTCCAATTTAATCGTTTAACTAATGGTTTCGATCGCTATCGTTTTACTCATTGTTGTTTGCCAGAATTAGATCGCAATCAAATAGATCTGAGTACGGTTTTTTTAGGGAAAAAATTAGGAGTACCCCTATTAATATCTTCGATGACCGGAGGAACTCAAAAAGCAAAAACTATTAATTATCGACTCGCAGAAATAGCTCAAAGATATAACATAGCAATGGGAGTCGGTTCGCAGCGCATTGCCGTGGAAAATCCCGATGTAGCCGATACTTTTGCAGTAAGAGAAGTAGCCCCCGATATCCCTTTATTTGCCAATCTCGGCGCGGTACAGCTCAATTATACCTACGGTTTAGATGAATGCTTGCGAGTAGTAGATATCTTAGCCGCAGACGCTCTAATTTTACATTTAAATCCCCTTCAAGAATGCATTCAGCCTAACGGCGATACCAATTTTAAAGGATTGCTTGACAAAATCAAAGTTTTATGTATTAAGTTGCCAGTTCCGGTAATAGTTAAAGAAGTTGGTAATGGAATCTCGGCAAAAATGGCAGAAAAACTGATCGAAAAGGGAGTAAGGGCGATCGACGTGGCCGGTGCGGGAGGGACATCCTGGGCTAAAGTAGAAAGCGAAAGAGCAGAAAATAGTTTGCAGCGCGAATTAGGCAAAAGTTTTGCAGACTGGGGATTGCCCACAGCAGAATGTATTGAAAGCATACGCAGCCTAGATCGAAATATACCATTAATCGCTTCAGGAGGACTCAGAAACGGCATCGAAGCAGCCAAAGCGATCGCACTGGGGGCAGATCTAGCCGGCTTAGCATTTCCATTTTTACAAGCAGCCTCAGAATCGGCCGAGGCGATCGATGAATTGGTAAAATTGCTGATCGCAGAAATTACTACAGTCTTATTTTGTACCGGAAATGAAAATTTAGCAGCACTAAAAAACTCGCAAGCGATCGAAAAAATAAGATAAACGATCGAGTTAAGATGAAGGACGTAACTGGGAATAATACGGATAGTAAAAAATCAGTTACGCTAACATACTCACATCGATCGGCTAATAAAAAACAGATGGGTAAATTTATCAAACAAACTCTTGCCAGTGTAATAGGCACTATGGTAGGAATATTTTTATTCTTTACCGTGGGAATTAGTAGCTTAGTATTTTTATTAATATCAACAGCAAGCACCACCACAGAAACAGTAAGCGTTAAAAACAAATCGATCTTAGTAATAAATTTAGAAAATCCGATCGTCGATATCAAACCCCCATTGACTTTAGGACAAGCACTTTCAGGGGAAGACACCACAATATTGTCCCTCCGTCAAGTCTTAAATTCGATCGAAGAAGCCACCGAAGATAACCGGATCGTCGCCATATTCTTAGACGGGAGAGGGGCTGATGGAGCTACTGGTTACGCTGTTTTAAAAGAAGTTCGCGCCGCTTTAGAAGAGTTTCGCGCAGCAGGAAAAAAAATTATTGCTTACGATGATAATTGGAGCGAAAGAGGCTACTATTTAAGTTCTGTTGCTGACGAAGTGATAATGAACCCAATGGGGATAATGGAAATAAATGGTTTAGCTTCTCAGACCATGTTTTTCGCCGGGGCTTTTGAAAAATACGGTATTGGAGTGCAAATAGTTAGAGTCGGAGATTATAAATCGGCAGTAGAACCATTTATTAGAGAAGATTTTAGCGAAGAAAATAAAGAACAAACCGAAGCATTATTAGCAGATCTTTGGGGAGAATGGACTGAAAAAGTAGGTAAAAGCAGATCCCTCACTCCTGAAAAGTTAGAAAATATTGTTAATGAACGCGGGATATTGAGTGCAGAACAAGCAAAAAAAGTTGGTTCGATCGATCGAATTGCTTACTTCGATGAAGTGTTAGAAGACCTCAAAAAATTAGGCGCGATCGAAGGTAAAAATAATACATTTCGGCAAATTTCTTTATCGGCTTATAGTGAAGTTCCACGAGAAAAAACTTCTAGAAATAAAATAGCAGTAGTCTACGCTCGAGGAGCGATCGTCGCTGGAGAAGGAGAAGTCCAACAAATTGGCGGGCAAAGTTTTGCCAAACAATTACGTCAGCTAAGACAAAATAAAAACATCAAAGCAGTAGTATTAAGAATAGATAGTCCTGGGGGCAGTGCTACAGCTTCAGACATTATTTTAAGAGAAATAAAATTAATCGCCAAAGATAAACCCGTAATCGTTTCGATGGGAAATGTTGCCGCTTCTGGAGGGTATTGGATCGCTACAGGTGCAAATTATATTTTTGCCGAACCTAATACTATTACCGGATCGATCGGCGTTTTTGGTGCTTTATTTAACTTCCAAGAAATAAGCAATAATAACGGCATTACTTGGGATACCGTAAAAGTAGGAGAACTCGCAGATCTTGGAACTAATACACGTCCTCAAACCGAACAAGAATTAGCAGTATTTCAAGAAAGAGTGAACGAAATTTATGATTTGTTTATCGAGAAAGTCGCAACATCTCGTAATTTACCCAAAGAAAAAGTTGCCGAAATTGCTAGGGGAAGAGTTTGGTCGGGAGAAGATGCCAAAGAACTCGGTTTAGTAGATGAATTAGGAGGATTAGAAGCCGCGATCGAATATGCCGCAACCCAAGCTAAATTAGGGGATAATTGGCAAGTAGCAGAATATCCAAAAATAGAAAGTTTTGGCGAAAGATTTTTTAAAGGATTGTCCGATTCTAGCATTCAAGAACAATTAAAAAATGCAGATCCCTTAACTGCCGAACTGTTAAAAGTTAAACAAGATTTATCAATTTGGCAAGCTATTAAAGATCCTCAAGATGTTTACGCGATTTTTCCTTACCAACTGAGAATTGATT
>CAYWIH010000229.1:0-3511 GCA_964458305.1 uncultured bacterium
TTTTTTAAATATTATTTATAAATTTTTATAATATATTTTAAATAATAATTATTTTGATTTGTTTTTTTTTGTTCAAAAAAAATTATTTTCTTTTATTTTAAAATTAATTTTTTTTAACCCCCCCCCCCCACGAAACAGCCACAGAGCAAGAGATTGAAGATTCTATAAGTGATTTTTACTCCGAAGAAATAGAAGAAAGTGGAGATAATTCACTATCTTTAAAAACAAAAAGAAATGATTTGCAATTGTCAAAAGATATAGACAAACAAGATATAACCTATCTCACAGAAATAATCCCCAAAGAAATGAATAATCCAACTAACGGTCAAACCTCAGAATTAGAAAATCAAGAAGGTTCTACCAAACAGGAAAAAGAATTTCAACAAGCTTCTGCTGCCGTAACAGCAATTAAAGCAAAACTAGAGCAGATCGGAAAATTAGAAGATCCCGAAATAAAAGAACAAATCGAACAGATAGAGAAGCTAGCTCGAGGAGTTGAATACGGATTTAACGGACAGATATCTAGCTCCGTACAGAAAAAACTTCAAGCTACCAGAAAGATAGCTGGAGCGATCGCCGAGCAAATGAACGAAGCAGCAAATCTAGAAGATTTGTTTAAAGTTGTAGTTACTCAATTGCAAAAAATATTACGGGCAGATCGGGTAATTATTTATCATTTTAGCGATCGCAAAAATGGGGTAGTTTTAAAAGAATCTATGCTGGCAGGTTGGACACCAATGCTAGCAGAAAAAGTACCTTGTTTGTGTTTTGGCGGTGACGAAGTCAGCGAATACGAAAAACAAGAATATGTTGCTCTAGAAGATGTCAGAAAAGCAGCTCTTTCTCCCTATCAATTACAACTTTTAGATAAATATCAAATTAAAGCCAGCATTGCTTTACCGATTATCGTCAATAAAAAAATCTGGGGATTGTTGATAGTCAACCAGTGCGGTAAACCGAGAGCTTGGCAAGAAACAGAAATTACTTTACTTTACCAAACAATTACCGAATTAGTTCTTAATTTACAACCAACAGAATTCCAAGCAGAACTAGAAAAGCAAGCCAAACAAGAAGAAGCGATCGAGAAGGTAATTCGCAAAATTCAGCGCACCAACGACATCAAGCAGATTTTCCGAACAGCAACTCAAGAAATACGCAAACTATTGAAAGCCGATCGCTCGGTAGTATATCGTTTTTATGAAGACTGGAGCGGTGAAGTAGTTGCCGAGTCGGTAGGATCTGGTTGGGTATCTTTAATTCAAGAACAAGATAAAGATCCCAGCATTCGCAACGATTTAATGTCCTCCGACCAGTGTAGCGTCAAAAGGAATGACACAGAAGCTAATTTAGATAGCGATACCTACTTCAGAGAAACTAAAGGAGGAATATATAACGATCGAGGTGTTAACTACCGTCAGGTAGATGATATCTATGCAATGGAGTTCTCTACTTGTTATTTAGAATCCCTAGAGAAATTTCAGTGCAAAGCATATATTAACATCCCTATTTTCCAAGCAGGAAAATTATGGGGCTTATTCTGCGTCTATCAAAACTCGGGCCCCCGCAAATGGCAAGATTGGGAAACCAGAATGTTGGTGAGATTTAGCGTACCCTTGGGTACTGCTCTAAATCAATTAGAAGTTCAAGACAAACTCAAAGAAAAATCTCAGCAAATTGAGAGAATAGTCGATCGCGAGGAAACGTTAAACAAAATCATTTCTAAAATTCGCCAGTCCTCCGATTATACCGAGATTTTCACTACTGTCACCCAAGACTTGAGACAGATCTTGAACTGCGATCGCTCCGTAGTCTATCGTTTTTATGAAGATTGGAGCGGCGAAGTAATTGCCGAGTCTGTCGGCCCGGGTTGGGTTTCTTTAATGCAGCAACAAGATGTAGATCTGAGCATTCGCAACGATTTAATGTCGAGCGATCGCTGTACCATCAAACAACTTGCCGATCCTACAAATTTAGATACCGATACTTACCTCAAAGAAACTCAAGGAGGTATGTACAACCAAGGGGAAAGATATCGCCAAGTAGATGATATCTATAAAGCTGGTTTCTCACGCTGCTATTTAGATAGTTTAGAGAAGTTTCAGTGTAAAGCTTATATTAACGTTCCTATTTTCGCCCAAAATCGACTTTGGGGTTTACTCTGCGTTTATCAAAATGATGCTCCCAGAGAGTGGCGGAAAGATGAAGTCGAATTAATGGCACGTTTGAGCAATCCTCTAGGATTAGTTTTAAAACAAGCCAGTCTCGTAGAGCAAATAGAAGCAGAATCGGAAAAAACAGCTCGAGCTGGAGAAAGAGATAAAGCACTAGCCAGAATTACCGACTCTCTCAGAGAAACATCCGACCTTAACAGCATATTTCGCATCGCTACCCAAGAAATACGCCAGTTTTTAAACGCCGATCGCTCCGTAGTTTATCGTTTTTATGCAGACTGGAGTGGCGAAGTAGTTGCCGAGTCTGTCGGTGCTGGTTGGATATCTTTAATCGAACAACAACAAAAAGATAGCAGCATCAAAAACGAATTGATGGACAGCGATCGCTGTACGATCAAACAGATGGGTACTCCTCCCAATCCTGATAGCGATACTTACCTTAAAGAAACAGAAGGGGGTATTTACAATCAAGGAGATAAATATCGCAAAGTAGACGATATCTATAAAGCAGGTTTCTCGCGTTGCTATTTAGATAGTTTAGAGAAATTTCAGTGTAAGGCATATATTAACGTTCCCATCTTTCAAAAAAATCGATTGTGGGGCTTACTTTGCGTTTATCAAAACGATAATCCTCGCAACTGGAAGCAAGAAGAAGTCGAATTTATGACAAGTTTGAGCAGTCCTTTAGGAGTTGCTCTCCAACAAGCCGAATTTATCAATCAAATTCAAGCCGAATCTGAAAAAGTTACCAAAGCAGCAGAAAGAGAAAGATCGATCGCTAAAATTAACGATAAAATTCGCGAATCTCTCGAACTCGATACTATTTTTAGTATTGCTACACAGGAATTAAGACAGCTACTCAACGCCGATCGCTCCGTTATCTATCGTTTTTATCCCGACTGGAGTGGGGAAGTAGTCGCCGAGTCTGTAGCTGCTGGTTGGATATCTTTAATGAAACAACAGCAAAAAGATGCCAGCATCAAACAAGATTTAATGTCGAGCGATCGCTGTACCATCAAACAGATGGGTACTCCTCCTAATAAAGATAGCGATACTTACCTCAAAGATACAAAAGGAGGAATGTACGTTGAAGGAGATACTTATCGCAAAGTAGACGATATTTACGCGATGGATTTCTCTGCTTGCTATATTTCCAGTTTAGAGAAATTCCAAGCGAGGGCATATATTAACGTTCCCATTTTCCAAGGTAATAAACTTTGGGGCTTACTCTGCGTCTATCAAAATGACGGCCCTCGTAAGTGGGAAAATTCCGATGTTTCAGTTTTACAACAAATCGGCGGCCCTTTAAGCGTAGCGATCGAACAAGCAGAATCTTTAGT
>CAYWIH010000230.1:0-3481 GCA_964458305.1 uncultured bacterium
GAGCTTTATCATTTTATCCATCACTTTTTTCGTTTAATTTGATTATTCTTTTATTATGCTACGTTGAACTTTGAGTAGTTCATTCAATAAGTTCAATTAACATAAGCTGCTACTCTCGATCTTGTCAGTGCGGTATAAATGATTTTTTGCAGGTTAGGACATCGGGCCATATCTCGCAGGTCGAGAAAGACGCGATCGATGGTGCTGCCTTGGGCTTTATGGGTCGTGGTCGCATATGAAAAAGGTACGTTATCAAAACTTTTTAAGATTGTAGTATAATCGTTCCACCGCTTTGCTTTACGCAGTTTGTCCAAAGTTTCGGCGCGTTTTAACTCAAATTCTGGGGTTAAAATTCTCAGATCTAAGTTAATGCAGCGTTCGGTTCTAACCGGAACGAGATAATACTGCCAAGTGCCGTATCGTTTTAGGGAGAATTTTTCTAATTGATACTGCCCGATGACTTCGCACTTTTCGGAGTTGTTCATGGCGATCGCCCATTTGTTTTTACCTTTTCCGCCGGCGACGGGGCGGAACACCGGAATTCTAGCAATGAGGCGATCTCCTATTACATACGGCGGGCAATCTTCTCCCCACAGCTCGGATCTAATATATGTATTTAAATCTGCTGCCGTTCGATTGCGCCAAACTAAAAAACGAACGTAGTTGGGGTTGGCTCGGTACTGTTCGGATTTAAAAAAGTCCGCCGCTACTTCGCGCCATTCATCGCGAGGCAGACAAATAATACTGCGATCTGCTGTGGTCTCAAACGGATAAACCGTGCGGTTGTATTTGAAATCGCTACGGATCTCTTCGGCTACTCGCGCTATTTCACCTTCATAGCGGACTACCTCGGTAAGACTATAGCGATCTTCGATCGCGTTTGAGGTAGCGACTATCGGCTCGTCTTCTCCTACGGGCGGAAGCTGGGCCGGATCTCCGATGAAAATTATTTTTGTTTTTGAACTGCTAAGTTCTTTGACGATTTCTTGAAAATCTTTGGAATTTAACATCGAGTATTCGTCGATCGCGACAATGTCGTAATCGGCGATCGAGGGTTTTAATTGTCGGCTAACGAATTCCTCGACTCCAGTAGTTTTATTTAAGACAGGCTGCTGGCCCAGAAGCTGGGCGACGGTGTTGGCAGCGAGATCTTTTAAGCCGAAATTAGCGGCTAAATTTTTGAGATTTTTAACTGCTTCGTTAGTAGGAGATCCGGCGACAAAACTGATCTTTTTCTCGTGCAGCCATTTTAATAAAAAACAAGTTAGGAAACTTTTACCCGTGCCAGAGTAACCAGACAATCTAAAGGATTTTTTATTACTAGTAATAAACTGCTGCATTAACTTTAAAGCAGTAGATTGAGACTCGGTTAGTTTTATTTCTTCTCGTTCTTTTTCAAAATGTTTTAAATCTGCTGCTATCTTTTCTCGAATACGGTTAAAATCAGAGTCGGGTGCGATCTGCTGCTGCTGCCCGTCGTTCTTAGTTTTCGCTTCAATGCTTGGTGTCTGTATCTCTAAATGCCGAGGAGACAAGGGCAGCGAGACATCTGTTTGTTGTGGGTATTTCTCCCCGGTCGCTTCTCTTAATTCCTTAATTTTCTTGAATTTATCTGGTTGATATGTAGCGAAATATTCGTCGGCATAGCGATCTGCTATATTTAACAAATCCCCTGTGTTTTTTATTTTTTGGTCTTTGAGTAATCTAGCAAAGTGGAGAATTTCGTTTAATTCTTGATAGGTTTTATAGCGGTTCGCTTTGCCTCCATCTATCAGTTCGTCTTCGCTACTGCTCTGGTTTGGATTCTTAAGGATATCGGCAAATACAGTTAAGAACTCTTTGAGTTTTTCTCGCACTAGATGGTCGTCGTCGTCTAACTTTTCGATAAGTTTGGTTCGATCGATTGTTTTGGCGTAATCGAGAACGTACTCGATTAACGGTTCGGGTATTTTTACGTTCTTGGTTGGCTGATGATACCAACTCGGTTTGCGTCCCGCTCCCTCTCTCTTCCCCCCACGCGGCATATTTTCAAATTCCTTGTTGCTTGCTCTTAATCATAATTATAGAATAAGTTACTTAATCAAAAATCTTTAGATAGGCAATTGTTGCGATCTCTTTCTTCTAAAAAGGTATTTTATCGACATTTTGCTTGAATGCTTTTTTTTAATCGCAGCATCGACCTCAAGCATAAGTTCGTCATTGACTTTACCAACAGGGCGATCGCTTCTCTTTGGGGGGGAATTTCAATTTAGAATTGATAGGGTTTTAGAACTGGTCGATCCGCAAGCGGATCTCGCGAAGGCGAGTGCGCGGTTTAAAAGTTTAAGCCCGATGGTAGCAACTTTTAAACCGCGATCGACTAATGAGCCGCGATATTCTTTTATGTGGTCTTCGGTGAGTTGGGTAATTTCTAAGCAACGACGATCGCACCAGGAAACGAATAATTTAAATTGCTGGCGATAAGTACGGACGGTGTCGGAACTAGCGTTACCGTTAGCAATTTCCTCTTTGAGAATTTGAGAGAAAGGACGAGAAAAAGATAAATCGTTATGCTCAGGTGCGATCGCTGGCGTTGACATTTATTTTCTTTTTTAAAAAAGGATAAGGGCTTTTATCACTCATTAAACCAGAACTAACGAGATAAATCAAGCTCAATTCCCCTAACCAATTAACTTACAGAGATTTAAAAAACTTGCAAAAGATTTCAAAAAAATTTGTAACATCTTTGTAAAACTGGCGACAAAGGCATATTACATCAAAAGCGAACCGCTAGACTCAATTCGCAGCTATCGCTTATTTTGTTAGAGTATTCAATCGCTGGCATAGATCGCTTTAAAATTATAAAAATGTGCGATTAAAAATAGTAACTAGTTCAATTCATTAAATCAAATTTAAGCCATAAATAGGTGAATAAAAATAAAATTAATGTTAGAAAGAATCTATTTTTAAATCAGAAAAAGAGAGTTCGATCGATCTCAGCATTGGTCGCAATCCGCACTAAGAGTTATCTGCTTAGTTAAGAGTGGAGTCATTTCAAGGGTAATAGTCTGAGTGAGGGGTAGAATCCGTTTTTAGGGTGGTTAGGTCGGATTTTTGATGTAACCCATTTTGGAGGTTGACTGGGCTAATTGGGGACGAGTGAGTCAGTAAGCGATTCGATCTCTAGTGGCAGATATGAGTCTTTCCCCCCCTAACTGTGCCGAAATCTGCCAGTTGATTTTTTGAAGTGTAATAGCAAGTGGCAGATTTTGAAATTTTCAAATTTTGAAAAAAAGTATTTAAAAGCCTTACTATGCAAGTGATAAGCTTGGCAGATTGAAAAATATATAATTAAAACTTATATACCTCTAAGCCGCATGGTTGGACTTGTATTGACTAAACTACTATATTACACGAGCTTGATTTTTAGTTTTAATACTACATAATTTAAAATTATTTTTCAACTATTTCTATAGCTTGTTTTACCGATATATCATCAAAT
>CAYWIH010000231.1:0-3448 GCA_964458305.1 uncultured bacterium
TCGGATTGGACTGCTTATACCTTGTGCGTCCATCATTCCAATTACGATCCCTCCGATAACCGACCTGAGAACTTGATTCCTTTATGTACGGCCTGCCATCTTGAAAAGCATACCCGCAGAAAAGGCAATATTACCCCTGGCCAGCTTTCTTTGTGGTAGTTTAACCTAAGTCAGACTGGTTAGATGGAAAGGGAATCGCGAAACTGTTAATTTGATTTTTGATTGATTTTTAGATTGACAACAGCGTTCAACAAGGCTAAATAGAAAATGGTTAACTCTGAAAAACAAGCAAATCGAAATATCTTAGCAACTGAATTACTAAGAATTCGCCAAGCCCTAGAAGCCAAAATAGAAACAAACTCCACCCTCAAAGATCCGAGCGACTGCCAACAAAATTATCTAATTCAAAAGCTAGAGCTAAGCTATTTAGGAAGCTCCGCTTTAGGTAACACCTCAACAGAAACGATCGAATTTTTGTGTCAAAATTTTGAACTTTCTTCGTTTGAAAGGGATATTTTACTGTTATGTGCTGGAGTAGAACTCGACTTATCTTGGCAGGTATTGTGTGCCATAGCTCAAGGAGATCCAAATAAAAAATATCCTACTTTTAGTTTGGCTTTATCTATATTTAAGAATAGCCATTGGGATGCATTCGCTCCTAATTCTCCTTTACGTCGATGGCAACTGATTAAAATCAAACCCAGTCTCAACCTAGTTGACAGTCCTTTAGCCATTGACGAACAAATTCTCAATTATATCCTCAAAATCCAACATTCCAACGAGGGTTTATTAAGTTTGATTTCTCCTGTAAAAATTAATAGCTATCTAATGCCATCTCATCAAAAGATAGCAGAAAATTTATTTAGAAGTTGGATTCAAATCAATAATCCTCCATATCCATTAATACAACTTGGCGGCAAAGATTTAGAAAGTAAAAAAGCCCTCGCCGCTTTGGTTTGTCAAAGATTAGACTTACAATTATATACAGTTTCAGTTCTCAAACTGCCTAAATCTCGAAACGAAATGCATTCAATTACCTGCTTGTTAGAGAGGGAATGGATATTAAACGATCTGATTTTTGTTTTAGATTGTGAAGATTTAGGGAACGAGCGAACTGAGAAAAAAATAATAATATCGGATTTAATTGCCGCTTTAAATTGTCCTTTAATTCTGTTAACTAGAGAGCAAATTTACTTTGAAGAACGTCCTTTAATTAGTTGGCAAATAGATTTACCAACCTCAAACGAACAAAAAATGTTATGGCAAGAACTCTTAAAAAATCTCGAAGTAGATTTGAGGGAAACTATCGATAAGATCGTATCTCATTTTCCTTTCAACTCCGCGACAATCTCAACAATTGCTAAGCAATTAGAAACTTTAAACGAAGGAGAAGAAGTTTCAGAATTACTCTGGAAAAGTTGCCGCAGTTTTGCACGTCCTCGCTTAGATGAATTAGCGCAAAGAATCGATTCAAAAGTAAGTTGGGAAGATTTAATCTTATCGGAAGAAAATAAAGATATTCTCAGAGAAATAGCCATCCACGTTCGACAAAAAAATCAAATAAAAGAAAACTGGGGCTGGGGATTGAAAAGTTCTCGAGGTAATGGTATTAGCGCGCTATTTTCTGGCATTAGCGGTACGGGAAAAACTTTAGCAGCAGAAGTATTGGCTAATGAATTAAATTTAGATGTTTATCGAATCGATCTCAGTGCTGTAGTCAGCAAATATATCGGCGAAACTGAAAAAAATCTTAGAGAGATCTTCGATCGCGCTGAAAGATGCGGAGTAATTTTACTATTTGACGAAGCAGATGCCTTATTTGGTAAAAGATCTCAAGTAAAAGACAGCCACGATCGCTATGCGAATATGGAAGTTAGTTACCTCTTACAGCGTATCGAAAGCTATCGAGGATTAGCAATTTTAACTACCAACTTAAAAGATGATATCGATCGAGCTTTTTTACGAAGGATAAGATTTGTAATTGAGTTTCGTTTTCCAGATCCTACTTTGCGAGAGGCTATTTGGCAGCGCATTTTTCCATCACAAACACCAACGGAAAATTTAAATTTTAAAAAGTTAGCCCAGCTAAATGTTGCCGGAGGAAATATTCGTAATATCGCTATGAAAGCTGCTTTTCTTGCTGCTGATGCCGGAGAAAATGTCACCATGAAGCACATTCTTCAAGCAACTGAAAACGAATATTTCAAATTACAAAAAACTTTAACCCCTGGAGAAGTAAAAAATTGGATTGTTAAAGATCCGAAGTAAACTTTCAATTTTCAACAATATTTATATTAAAAGAATCTAGAAGTGGCCCGCCTTGACGATATACTTAGATCTAAGATTAAAAAAAAAGATGAAAATAAGAAGAAAAAAACGGCCTTTAATTTCAAAAGCATTAGCCCCAGAAATTACTTCCAAACAGTTAAATCCTCACTTTTCCTCACACCAGGAGAATCAAGCTGAAGTGAGTGCAGATCTAGGCGATAATTTACAAACTCAACTTCAAAGAGCGATCGCCAGTACTCATAATATTATGGAAATAACAAATTCAATAGATCGCACTTCGATATCTAATCAAAACAAGATCGTTCAAACTCTCAAAGAAGATCGATTCGGAAATAAGGAAAATCAAGCAGCAAAAATCTTACCCTTAAAATCTCCTAGCAAAGAAAAAAAGCCCAGAGATGGCAATTTTAAATCGATCGGAATGGCCGGATTTCAAGGTAAATATCAACCTTTGTTTGTTGAAATTAACGATCTCGAACAAGGTCGAGTCCCGAACTGCTATTTGCTCGCTAAAATGGCTGCTAAAGTAAGAAGCAACCCCGACGAGCTAGAACAATATATTAAACCCAAAGAAAATGGCATATATGAGGTAACAATTCCGGTAAGTTCTCAACCCACTAAAGGTCAACCCGTCGAAACTATAAAAACTTCAATTACCCTAACTTTAGACGATATTTTACCGGCTTCCAACTTCGGAAAATCTGCTTTTGCTCGAGAAGGACAAATAAATATTACTGACAAAACCCAATTATTTTTATTGTTAATTGAAAAAGCATATGCTACCTATAAAGGGACTTACGATTTCAATCTTTGGAGCAATCCTCACCAAGCTATTTCTCAACTAACAGTTAATAATAGCGATACCTACAATAACAATCGCTTTAACGAACAACAAATAGCTAATATCATTAATAGTGCTTTAGAAAAAAAGCTCCTAGTTACTACTAAGACTCCTACGATGGCAGAAAACACTAAAGAGCGAGCAGCTTCTCTCAATCCTGGAATTATCGAACAAACCAATTACATAATTAAGAAAGTAGATCCGGTATCTTTAACTATTAGTTTGCAAAATACTTCTGGTTCTGCTCCCGATATTAATAACTTACCTATTAGCGAATTTCGTAAGTTTTTTCCTGATTTTAAACTTAAAAAATAATTT
>CAYWIH010000232.1:0-3421 GCA_964458305.1 uncultured bacterium
ATAATTGATTTTTTTAATAATATAAATTACGATCGAGTTTTAGAAGCGGCAAAAACTCATTACAATCAATTTGGCAGAAGCGAAGGAAGACCCTTAGATATATTTAACGAAACTGATTATCTAGCTTCTCATCCAGACTTAATCTCTGCTTTTGGTAATAATACTCAATCAATAGATATTGCCTTAAATAATGCCGTTCAACAGTACATCGAGTTTGGATTTGAAGAACAAAGAATTTTAGATAATTTTGATGAAGTTCGATACCTCGCTTCTAACACAGATTTAATTCCAATTTTTGGTAATCAAAGATTAGACGTAATATTAAATGCGGCAACAATTCACTATATTCAGTTTGGATTTAATGAACTTCGTTCTATAAACAGCTTTAATCCTAATTCTTATCTAATCAACAATCGAGATCTTCAACTAATCTTTGCTAACGATTTAAATGCGGCAACAATTCACTATATTGAGTTTGGATTTGCTGAAGGAAGATTGACTTAGGATCTCTGATACCGTTGGAGCAAGCTTGAGAGTTGAAATCTAGAAAACGCACCCAGCATTTTTTAGGCAGGGTTTTCGCTCGCAGGGGAGGGATTTCATACCAACTTAGTTTTGATTTACTCCAGATGAGGGGTCAGAGGTCAATCAGTCGCGGTAGGAGGTTAGGGGGATTTCAATTAAGGATCGATCGGGAATAGAACTGGTCGATCCTTAATTGTCCGATTACAAACTAAACGTTCAAGTATAGTATTACTCTAAAGTTATTAAAACTCCGGCTCACTGATTTTAGTAGCAACCCCATCCCTAGAATATTCAATCGCATATCCAGCACTTTTAGCTCGTTTGACAGCTTCAGAATAAAGAATAGGATCTTGTAGCCAGGAGTTGAGCTTACTTAATTGAGATCTATCGGACTGAGAAGATCGATCGGGTTTGGGAGTAGATTTAAATTTAGCCAAGAAACCGCGCACTACTTCAGAAACCTTTTTAGGGTTAGCCTTCTCCGCAGGGGGGCAGATCGCCCGGAGCAAACACTACGATCGAACCAGTATAGTCAATATCTTTAATCAGTTTAATGTTGGGCGAGTTGCGAGATCTCACGTCAAATATCACCGTATCAAATTCCTTGAGGCGATCGGGTAATTGGTTACTGGTTGCGATCGCATTATTATCGATTTTATTTTTACTGAGATCTTTAAATATGGTGACTGATTCTAATTTTCTAATTTGCGACAACTTTGGTAAATCATAGTGATTTAAGCAACGATATGGCGAGAAAGGACTTCATAAGCAGTAAATACAGCTCTGAAAGCTTCGGCAGTACCGCCACTATCAGGATGAGTTTCTAAAGCTTTTTTTCGATAAGCTGTTTTGAGTTCCTGCTTGGTAAAAGGAAAATTGATTTTTAATATTTCGAGATGTGTTCGATACATACGATAGAAGAAAGAGTATCGAGCATCTTCTTGATTAGTTTGATAATTATATTGTTGTTGTTTGTTATATTGCTGTCTATTGTTTTGTCTGTTGTATCGTTCTTTACGATCGGATTGTCTATCGTTAAAGCCTTGATTGCTTCCCCATTTAGCTTGAAATTCTTTGAGCCATTTATCTCTATTTAATTCAACGACCTGTTTAATTTTTTCTCGGGTAATAGGATTGTAAAAATCTTGAATGCGATAATAAGCCCATGAAGATTTATAGTTGAATATAACTGATAACCAACAAATTTCACGAGCAGTAGGGATAAATTCCTCAATTAATTTATGCCAAATCCAACCAATTTTATAATTACGTTCTCTTTGAATTTTTAGGTATTCTCCTAATCTATCAACAAACTCGCCTCGAATTTCATCAACTGTACTTCTTTTCGGTTCTTGCTTCTGCGATGAAGTTCGATCGGTTCTTCTTTTATTATTCTTAGATTGATGTTTTTTGCTTTGATTCTGATTTTGATTCTGAGTTTGATTTTGATTATCAGTATTTTGATTAATTGAATATTTAAAAGCTAACGTCAAAAATTCTAAGGGCGAACTACTTTTCTTCCAAGCTCTTTTCCCTTTTACCCTCCATTTACCAGTTTGGGGAGAATAATAAAAATATCTACCTTTTATTTGGCAGAGATAAAACCAATCTTTTTGCTCGTAACTGATTCCAGTATTTTTAAAGAAATTCTCTACATCCGGCCAAGTTTTGCTCATAACTTCTTGGTAGAGTTGATTTATCTTTTTACAAAAGCAATATACTATATTACTTTACTGTAGGTTATCTAAAAAAGTAAAATCATATAGACTAAAAAAGTTTTATCAAATACAAAAATTAAAAACATTTGTACTAAATTCGAGATTAAAGTTAATTGATTTAGTAGCTTGCAAGACTAACAAGATGAGGTATTCGAATATACTTTATTTTAAGGTTTCTAAATCGTCGTATTGTTTTGCGGTTTGCTCTAGATTTAAATAATTTAAAAGTTTATCTAATCTCCATTTTTTTTCTCTGGCAAGAGCAAACATAGTTCCAGCCGATATTTTCGTTAAATCTATTTCACTGTCTAAATTTAACCATTTACTAATAGTAGTTTGATCTATACGTAATCTTTCTGCTAATTCTTCTTGAGTTTTATCCAGCAATAACTCTTGAAGTAATTTTTTAAATCTAATTTGAGAATTTTCTTCTATTTCAGTAAATCCTAAGATTCGAGCTAATTGCTCTACGGAACAGCCTTTTGTTTTAGCTATTTGCCTAAAAGTTACAATATCTAATCCAGCAGGATCTACTTTACCCTGAAACCAATGAGTAAATCTGGCTGGACTAATTGAGAGTTCTTGGGCGAGCTTCCCTTTTACGCCTCCACGCTCATCCAGTAAATCTTGAAGTAATTTCGTAAATTTTTGTTTTCGCTCCTTTAAACTCATTCATTTTCCTAATTCCTCTCGAGATCTTACAGCTTTAACGATATTAGTGGCAAAAGTAGAAAGTTGATAAAAGTAAACAAATACCAACAGTAAAAGATTGACAAAAGGTATTTTTTTTTCTATTATTCAAATTAAATCGTAAACTTATGAATTAAATAAAATGACTGGCAAACAAATCAAAGAATGGCACGTCAAGCTAAAAGTGAGTTTGGAAGAAGAACGCAGAATAAAAAAAGAAGCGATAGACAATGATATGAGAGTTTCTGAATATATTAAATTAAAAATTCTGGATGAGTCTAGAATTTTAAAGCAATCAAAATAAGCAGAAATGAATCGGAAAATTACTGCAGATACATAAAATCCCCGTCTCTTCTACAGCCAGGGATTAAACTTTCACAAATTTGTTATCTATAATGGCATACCAAACACTTGTACAACAACCACTCAAAGCATTAAACAGTCCAGATGCTATTCTCAATGCAGTCTCAGCGATATTAGAAAGAGCT
>CAYWIH010000233.1:0-3335 GCA_964458305.1 uncultured bacterium
ATCTTTCAAATGTTATTATTGTCATAATTCAGAAATGAAACAAATAAATATGGTTTTTATTAATCGCCCAAAAGAAATGGCGATTTTTTTTTCACTTCTGACTATAAGATAATACCTTACAGCTTATCAACAATCATCTTATAAAGTATACTCAGATGTAATCTAACACCTTATATTTGATGGAAGATAAGCTATGACTAACGCTTGCATGAAAGTCAAAATGACAATTGAGGTCGAAGTACCCGGATTGGGAAAAAAAATTGAAGAAGCAAGGAGATCCGATAAGCGTCCTTTAACACAAATTTGCGAAAAAGTTGATTTGACTACTATGTATTGGTATCAAATTGAAAGAGAAGAAGTAAAAGCACTACCTCTTGAAACTTTACGTAAAATAGAAAAAATTCTTAATATTGATTTTGGTGTGAAATTTGAACGTTACCAAGAACAAACAGAATCGAAACTAAGTAAGGAAGAAGTTATCGAGCTTGTATCTAAACTCAAACAGACAATCGAATCTTCTCAATTAGTAGACAAAGAAAAAAGAAAAATTATTGCATATCTTAGTCCAATTATTGAAGAAATAAAAGAAGATAAACCTGATAAAAAAGCGGTAAAACTTACTTTAGAAGGAATAACTCATAAAATCAATCAACTTAGCTATACTTTAGATACTGCTACTCGGCTTTGGCAGAAAGCTGAACCAATTTTAAATCAAATTCAATATTGGGTTGAATTACAAGATAATTTGTCAACTTATAAATATAATTAAAATAGATATATACTACTAACTACGTCGATTATGGAAATTGTTACAATTGATGAGGGAGGTAGAATCTCTCTGTCAGCTAAAGTTAGAGAACAACTCAATTTAAAAAGTAACGAACAATTATCTCTAGAACTTAAAGGAGATCGACTTATTCTTAAACCGCTTCATAAAGAACCAGAATTTGATTATGAAAATGGAATTTTAGTTATAAAATCGCCACTAACAATCGATCTTGATAAAATTATCGAAGAAGAACGAGAACCACAAATTGAAGAATTAAAATCGTGGTAAAAGTTTTATTCGATACTTCAGTTTTAATTGCTGCTTTTGTAGCTAGTCATCCTAAGCATAAATCATGTTTTAATTGTCTAAAAAAAGTTAAAGATAAAGCAATTGAGGGTATTATTGGAACTCATGCATTAGCTGAAATTCATTCTGTTTTAACTCGTCTTCCCATTACTCCAGGTATTTCACCCAATCTGGCAAAGCGGTTAATTAAAGAAAATTTAGCCGAAATGGTTGTAATTTCTTTAAATGATAAAGATTATTTAGAAGTTATTGAACTTTTAGTTAATTTAAATCTAACCGGAGGATCTATCTATAATGCATTAATTGTTCAAGCAGCAATCAAATCATCGGCAGATAAAATAGTTACTTTAAATCCCAATCATTTCAAGCGTCTGGGTAATCAAATAAGTGCAAAAGTAGAAATTCCTGATTAACAAGAATAAGACCTATTCATTTGAGAAGTAATTTGCAAGCGATATCAATTTTTTTAGCAGAAAAATTTATTTACAATAAGTACGTTTGGCTAAAGTCGAATCGACAATAAAAGGATTTTCATTTCCCTGAGCCAAGGCAATTGCATGAGAGCGATTTATTTCAAGATCATCAACTGGATCGGCAAAATTCCACCTACAAAGAGTTTCTTGTTGTAGCGGAAAAAAATTAGTATTTTTTTCATCTGCCTGAAATCTGTAGACTGTATAGAAATAAAACATGACACGAGCAACATCACCTTTTTTATTTTCTCTTGGTTCAAATAATTGATTAGTTAGTGATTCGCTATAATCATCAATAAAATCAGTTGGTATAGTTCGCAATTCTAAATTATTTTTAAACCATTTGCGAGTCAATAAATCATTAATATCCACAAAAGGATTATTTCCACGTTCACTATTTACCCAAACTAATGCTGGAAAAAGGCTATGTAAATCACTTTTAGCTTTACCTTTTGCTCCCAACGATTGAGGATAAATATGTTCTGCATTAATATCTTGTTGATATGCCTCTTGTCGAGGGTTATCAGAATTAGGATCGACTGTACTTGAATATCCAGTATATATTCCTGTAACTACTCCATCATAATTATCAATTTTTGAATACATTAAGTCTCTAGCTTTTCGATATCCTAGTGTTTGATTTGGAGCAAACTCAAACGCTAATTTTTCTAATAGTTCTGCTCCATTTAAACTAGATAAAATTTCAGAATTTTCTAACTCTGTAGCTCTTACAGGTAAAGATAAAGTTCCAAAGTAAAAGCAAACTATACATAATCCAACAACAAAAATTTTAATTAATTTCACAATGAATGTTTCCTTATTATATATATTTGTTCACTTTAAGCTTGTATTCATAGCTTATTGACAAAATCATCTTTAGAACAAGCCAGTATGTAATTGATTTTACATTGATTAAACTGTTTTTTGACGAAATAGCAAGATTATCTAACGAGATTAGATAATCTTTTAAACTGAACTATTAATCATTGATAAGCAAATTACAACAGATAAACAGGCAAATAACTGTGCCAACAACGCGCGCAATTCACCTCAACCTCAAACCTGAGAATATCAAAGTTACTACCATTCCTAATTTACCTGAGTCGATCGCAGATATGGATATCCTAATATCGATATATCTAGTCCTGAGTCTGCCAGCATTTCTTTAATTGAAGATATAGAGTTCGATCGCGATATTGTCGTTTTTGTAGATGCAGATTTGCCAGTTGAAGTTCGATCGCGCTATAAGTATGTAATATTCATTACACTGCAATAGTAAAGCCTTTCGATCCTAGCCGCTACCCTAAAAATTGGTCTGAAATATCCCATTCTGTAAAAGAAGCTGCTAAATGGCATTGTAGCAGTTGCGGCAGGCAGTGCTTTCGACCATCAGATAAAAAATCTGAAGGTTTAACTAGAAGCCAATGGGTGGAATGTTTAGGCAGCCTTCATGAAACCGATAAATGTAGGGTATGACCGATAAATTTATTAATAAGGCTGCCTAAACCCTCCCGGACTGCTTATACGTTGTGCGTTCACCATTCCAATTACGATCCGTCCGATAATAGACTCGAGAATTTAATTGCTTTGTGTACTGCCTGCCATTTAGCCAAACATACTGGGCGTAGAGGTAATATTACGCCAGGGCAGTTATCTTTATGGTAAAATTAGATTTGCGACTCAATTTAAATTATTTTTCAACTATTTCTATAGCTTGTTTTACCGATATATTATCAAATCGTTCGATTATGGCTTTTATTCCTGGTAAATAGCGATCGATTGTTCCC
>CAYWIH010000234.1:0-3294 GCA_964458305.1 uncultured bacterium
TCTTTTACATCGAGCCAACGATAAAATTAACATAATCGAAAATAAAACTGTCACCATGAATAAAGACAGCCAAACTTTAAAACAACTTTTAGATGAAACTGTTTCGGTTTCGCAAGAGGTACTCGAAAAACATCGCCACCAGCTACAACCAATCGAAGTTGGTAAAGTAACTTATCTCGGTAACGGTATCGCTAGGGCCGCAGGTTTACCCAGCGTGAAATCAGAAGAATTAGTTCAATTTCCGGGAAATCGCTTCGGAATGGCTTACAATCTCGATCGCGATGAAGTCGGGATTATTTTACTAGATGAAAGCGCAGATTTAAAATCAGGTTGCGAAGTATGGCGCACTGGTAGGGTTACAGACACACCAGTAGGGGAAGAATTATTAGGAAGGGTAGTAGATGCTACCGGCCGACCTTTAGACGATCGAGGTGCAATTTCTAGTTTAGAACGCCGAGCGATCGAAAGGGAAGCACCCGCGATTATGGATCGGGCCCCCGTAACAGTTCCTTTACAAACTGGTATTAAAGTAATTGATGCTTTAATTGCGATCGGTAGGGGACAAAGAGAATTAATTTTAGGCGATCGGGCTACGGGAAAAACTGCGATCGCCCTCGATACGATTATTAATCAAAAGGGTAAAGATGTTATTTGCGTTTATTGCGCGATCGCTCAAAGAAGTTCTGCTGTTGCTAAATTAATTTCTCAGTTGCGATCGACAGGTGCGATCGATTATTCAATAGTTGTCGTGGCCGGAGGGGAAACAACTCCGGGGTTGCAATATATTACTCCTTATGCTGCAACTACGATGGCTGAATATTTTATGGAGCAGGGGAAAGATGTTTTAATTGTTTACGATGACTTAATTCAACACGCTCGGGCTTATCGTGCTTTATCTTTATTATTGCGCCGTCCGCCAGGTCGAGAAGCTTTTCCTGGAGATATTTTTTACATTCATTCCCGTCTTTTAGAACGTTCTACCCATTTAAGAGAAGAATTAGGCGGAGGATCTTTAACTGCTTTGCCGATCGTCGAAACAGAAGCACAAAATATTTCTGCTTACATTCCCACTAATTTAGTTTCGATTACTGACGGTCAAATTTATCTTACTCCCGATTTATTTTATAAGGGTATTTTACCGGCCGTAGATGTGGGGCGATCGGTTTCTAGGGTGGGTGGCAAAACTCAGTTACCTGCTTATCGGGCTGTTGCTGGCGATTTGCGCTTATCTTATTCCCAATTTGAAGAGTTAGAGGCTTTTTCTCGTTTCGGCACTCAATTAGACGAAGCAACTCGATCGAGTCTCGATCGCGGTCAAAGGGTTAGAGAAGTTCTCAAACAAAGTCAATATCAACCCATCCCCGTCGCCGAACAAATTGCCGTATTATTGGCAGTTACTAACGGTCTTTTCGATAACATTCCTTTAGAAAATATCGCCACCGCAGAAATAAAAGTTCGTAATATAATTATTGACAAATTACCGGATTTGTGCAGTAAAATTGCAGCCGGAGAAAAGTTAACCCAAAGCGATCGGAGTGCAATACTAAATGGGTTAAAAATTACTCTTCAGTAATATAAAACTTGAACGTTTAGTTAGGAATTGCTCTCCTAACCTCTTATTTTTTTTCCTCAATCTCCCTCTTCACTAATGGCAGTTTTAATTTGAATTACTTTTCCAGGGCTGATAAAGGAAATTCCTTGAGTTCCAGCCGTTCCGATCGTGACTACTTCAACTATTGGCTCGGAGACTTGCTTTTGTGCGATCCATTCGACGATAAAATTAGCACCAATACCACCACTAGTATCTTTTTCTGCAACAAAAAAATCAGTTGAGGCTAAAGCTCCTAATTTTAGAGGAAGTCCAGAATACTGCTTAACCAATTTGCCATTTGTATCATAATACCGAACAGAAGCGATCGTAATTGGATTAGTTAAATCGGTGTTACGAATGCTAAGATTTGCCGCCAAATTATAAGGTTTCTGCCGATCGAGATAATATACATGAGAGTAAACTGGAACGTAAATAACTTGTCCGATGGCAAGATTGACATTTTCAACTTGACCCAGATAAGTTTGATATTGCGATAGATCGATCGATTCTTGAGACTGCGGTGTTAACGTTTGTAACCCACAGGCACTGAGGAAGCCAATCAAAATCGCCAAACAGAGGGATTGATATATTCTTTTCATTTTATTAATTCTTCGTGCAATAACCGCGATCGAACTTACTGCCTTTTGCAGAGAAAACTCTCTATTTTTATAAAATAAAACTAAACCTATTCTGATTATTATATAGGCAAGATCGATCGTCAAACCCCTGACTCGGTGACCTTATTAAAATGTCAAATCTTGAAGATCTAAAACGTAAAATTAGTACGGCAAAAGACTTGCGATCGGTCGTTAAAACCATGAAAGCTTTAGCTGCGGTTAGCATCCGTCAATATGAAAAAGCAGTTATATCTTTAAGCGAATACGATCGGACTTTAGAAATGGGTTTGCAAATTCTACTCAAAAAAAATCCCGAAATATTATTAACAGAAAAACCATTGTTAGCCACCGATCGCTTGGCTGTAGTTGTTTTTGGTTCTGATTGGGGAATGTGCGGTCAATTTAACGAAAAAATCGCCCAATATACCACAGAACACTTAAATAGTTTACCATTTTTACCCGCCAATAGATTAATTTTGACAGTTGGTGCGAGAGTGCGAGATAGAATAGCCGCCAAAAAGATCGAAACTCAGGCTTATTTTCCCGTACCAAGTTCGATCGCGGGGATAACCCAAATAGTTCGAGAAATAGTTTTAACCTTAGAAACCTGGCGACAAGAAAACCGAGTCAGTAAAATTTTATTGTTTAGAAATTATCCTTTTTCTGGCACTGCTTACCGTCAAAGTTATTTACAAATTTTTCCCCTCAATTCAGATTGGTTAAAACAGTTAAAACAGCGTAAGTGGCCTTCTCGATGTTTGCCAACATTTACAATGCAAGAAACGGCATTAGCTTCGGCTTTATTTCGTCAGTATTTTTTTGTTTCTTTATATCGTGCTTGTGCCGAATCTTTAGCTAGTGAAAATGCCAGTCGTTTGCTGTCAATGCAAATGGCAGAAAAGAATATTTCCGAACGTTTGAGCGAACTTAATTTAGAATTTAACCATCAGCGTCAAACTGCGATTACTTCAGAATTACTCGATATTGTTTCTGGTTTTGAAGCATTGAGCGATCGGGGTTGAAACTGCTTCGCAGAAGTCAGAAGTCAGAAAAAAGATCGACTTGGATACGTATTATAAAGATTTG
>CAYWIH010000235.1:0-3278 GCA_964458305.1 uncultured bacterium
GATCGAGCGGATTATTTCAACGGGTCAAACTACGCCACCGGGTCAATGGTACGACCAAGACCAAGATGAATGGGTGATTCTTTTACAGGGACAAGCAGAACTGTCTTATGCTGACGGTTCTAAGATTAAACTAAGAGCCGGAGATTATGTTTTTATAGCAGCTCGTCAAAAACACAGGGTCGAATATACCAGTTGCGAACCTCCTTGTATCTGGTTGGCAGTTCATCTCAATATTGAGCAGAAATAGTAGATAGTAGAAGAAACAATTATTTGAGTTTCGATGAATAAAGTATTTTCTATTACTATCCTGCTAATCTTACTAACTGCTTGTTCTGCAAATAACCAGCAAACTAACTTACCCGAATGTACCAAAACTGATTGTAATTGTTCTGATTTTGCTACTCAAGAAGAAGCTCAAAAAGTCTTCGAGAGATTCCCCAATGACCCTTACAAACTGGATGGGGATGGCAATGGTATAGCTTGCGAATCTTTATCTAAAACTGTTAAATCTATCGACCCTTTCCAATTCATAGAAACTAACCCCCATCTTAAGTTCGGCAACCCCAGTAACGCTAACGATCGAGACTCGAACAACTATCTAATGAGAAAGCATCAATATGCCCTATCTTATAACTGTAGTGAAGGCATTCCTAATTGGTCGAGCTGGCAATTAAATAAAACTTGGCTCGGCAGTGTCGAGGTCGCACAGCGAATGCCGCAAGCGGGACGCTCTAATGACTTCAGACCGGATTTAGATTTACCATCGGGTTGTTATCAAGTTTCACCTAACGATTATCGAGGTAGTGGTTACGACAGGGGACATATGACACCATCGGGCGATAGAACTTCCAACCAAAAAGATAACAGTGCTACTTTCTTAATGACTAATATGATTCCCCAATCTCCACCTAATAATAGGGAAGTATGGCGAGAACTCGAAGAATACAGTAGGGATTTAGTCGCTGCTGGGAAGGAACTTTATATCGTAGCTGGAGGGTTCGGCAAACAAAAAGTTATTGCTAACGGTAAAGTTACAGTTCCAACTTATACTTGGAAAGTTATTTTAATATTAGATAAACCAAAAGGAGAAGTAATAGAAACGATCGGTTTCTGGATTCCTAACGATGATAGCGTAGCTCGAACGGATTGGAAAGATTATTTAGTATCGGTAGATGAGATTGAACAGCGCACTAATTATAACTTTTTTTCTAAAGTTTCTAACTCAGTACAGAACAAAATAGAGAGTAAAATTTATACTAAATAGAATAAAAGTCTAATTTTAACTGCGTGATATTACGAGCGAGAATTATAGCTGCTGTAAGTTTTAAATAATCTAGTTTAGCTGCTCTCGAT
Organism: uncultured bacterium; assembly: GCA_964458305.1. Lineage (GTDB taxonomy): Bacteria > Cyanobacteriota > Cyanobacteriia > Cyanobacteriales > JASJDA01 > JASJDA01. Next base: position 1,354 of record CAYWIH010000235.1, read on the forward strand.
CCTCTAATATCAAGTTCGGGTAAACAGTATAAATAGATCGAGGTGACGGGGTGACGGGGAGAAACTTTTATATACTTATTAGACAAACTTTATAATATTAACGATTCATATTTTTCTTAAAATCCCCCAGTCTCCTACGGGATGGCGGCTTTATTAATTGGTCTTACTTAAGCTATAGTTGTCAACTTTTTTTTGAAGCCGCCGTTCCCGCTCCCAGTCTCCCCGATACATAAGTAATTAAGCGAACCTAATATAACTTAAGTAATTCGATCTAAAATACTAGACGCTCGAAACATACAAATATACTATTGAGTTGACGAGTATATTTGTTCTCATGACGATTTGGTTAAAGTACGGTTTCGATCGGGGTGGTGAACTATACGCGATCGCAGATGTAAAATCGGGAAAAACCAACCTCGTTTGTCCTTTCTGCGACAGTCCCCTAATAGCAAAGAAGGGTAAGATCAAACAGCACCATTTTGCCCATGTCGACAGTCAAACCTGTTTGAGAGTAAAGCGAGGCCAATTACCATCTCTGCCACTTTACGATAATTTCCATCTCCAACTGAAAGGCAAAGATTTTCAACTGGTAAAAGATTTATGGCGAGAATATAGTAATACTGACCATGCTATAATCCACGTGCCGTTTAACTTAGAGTTAAAACAGCTATTTCACCGGAGAGATGATGAGGATGGTTATCGATTTACCGATCTGGGCAAAATTCCCGTTGGTGCTTTATCTTTATCGAGGTTTAACCAGATACAAGAACCGCTTATCATCGATCGCCTGAACAAACTAACTAATTCTGTTGCTATTGCCTCTGGAATAAGTTCTGTTAGATTGGCAGAGAAATTAGCCGATTTGAGAATATATAAACTACAAATACAGCGCATTTTGCAATTATCTCTCTATTTCCTCGAAATTAAAGCAGATGGGCAAACTTTTCATAAAATAGGAGTCACTAGGAGAGCGATCGACAAAAGACTTCCAGAAATAGAACGAGATCTAAAAAAGCATTATAGATCGATCGCAATCGATGTAATAGGAACTTGGCAACATCGAGGAAATGTCGAACTTTACTTTAAATATCGATATCAAGAATATAACTATCGGATCGGCAAATTAACTGAGTATTTTAAATTCGCAGACGTTGGGGCTGTTATTGCTGATTTAGAGGAAATGCAGCTTAAGATATTAACTGAAGAAGAAAAAGCTATCTACTCTAGGGAGTGCGTCCCTATACTGGCAGGGCTATTTCATTCTCGATGCTAGAATAATCTGGTAAATTAGAGTTATTAAATTGAATATGCCCGAAATCGCCATCCTAGAAGTTTTTGCCGATCTAAGCGATCGTAGGAGAAAACAAGGTAAAAGACATTCGATACCGTTGTGTCTGGCTCTGTTTACTCTGGCAGTAGCGGCGGGAAACCAAGGATTTTTAGCGAGGTCGGCTACGCCTCGTGCCGCAAGCGGGGCGGAGACTGGTTGAAATCTTACAAACAACAATTGAAAGAGTTGTTCTGTGTCGATCCGCGAAGCGGATCTGAGCTTCGCTCAGCACGCATACCGTCCTACAGCACCATTCGGCGTGTCTTGCTCTCAATTGATTATAAAGAGTATTCGTGCCGATTAGCCCGATTCTTTGAAATTGAGCCGATTGCGGGAGAAACTCTAGCCTTGGATGGAAAGGTATTGAGAGGATCGTATATGGTTGAAGATGATAACCTTCATTGTGAACCCCATAAAGCGATAACTTTAGTGACGGCTTATTTAGTAGAAAGGGGATTAATTTTGCAGCCACAAGAAGTAGACAATAAGAGTAATGAAATTACAGCTATTCCAGAAGTTATTAAAAGCTTAGCTCAAAAAGGAGTAGTATTCGCTTTCGATTCAATGAATACTCAAAAAAGCGGATGCGACCCCG
>CAYWIH010000236.1:0-3198 GCA_964458305.1 uncultured bacterium
ATGACTTGCTACCTAATATTCAACTCTCGATTTGTTAGTGCGGATAATATACAGTTATCTGCACTAACAAATTGCTTAGTCTGACTTGTCTATGTTTTTAGATGCTCGGTAGCTAGTCTTTACTTAATTGAGGGCGATCCCGCATACAAAGTAAAAATACTCAAAAATTTGATGGGATCGAACGATTTAATTTTAAAGTTAGAGCCAAAATTAAAAAGGTGGTGATTCCTATGTAGTGAAGTAGGATCGATCACGCGATTGCGCGGGAAAAGACTCCGCTGCCTTGATGGGGTTAGATTTTGTCTGATTTCTCTGCGATCGACGATCGCACGATTACGAAAGACTATGATCTGAAATTACCCCTGCTCCCTTGCCTAGAGACCCTGCCTAAAAACTGCTGGGTGCTTTTTTTAGATTTCAACTCCCACACATTCTCTATTTTTTGTCAATGGGAAACTTCTAATTAATTTCATACCAATTCATATTTTTTTCTCTGATTATAGTGATTATAATTACTTAGGTAAATATTTTAAGTGATTTTTAAATCAAAAATTGGAACAAAATCCAATAAATAAAAATACGTTTGCTACTATGAAACCAATAAGCTTTCTCAAAATCCTTGTCACATCCAGTATCTTTTTTATCGCTTTAAACAAGCCAGCTAGTGCTAAAGTTAAAGATTTTTCTTGTAATTTTCAGGACGGTAGAACGATCGCAGTAGTGGAAACTCGATCGGGAAAAATAGATTTAATTGATTGAGAGAAAAACTACAGCCGAGTAGCCACAAACAACAATCCTGCAGCTATTTGTCGAGAAGTAACTGAGAGAATGGACAAATATGCCCGATCGGGTGAATTAAATTATATATCAATAGCGCAGTTTAATAATACCTATTTTATTTGTGCCAGCGATCGAAGCGGTAATTGTATTTCTCAAGATCTTGGTTTATTATTCTCGATCGAATCGAGTCAACCTCACCAGACAGTTTTTAACGAATTATTCGGAGAAGTGCCAATTAGTGCGATCGTACCAGGAGATAAACTAGTTATCGACTTCGATCGTCTTTTAGAGAGTAAATTACCAGAAAATACAGCTACGAATCGAAATACAACTGCGAATCGAAATACAGCTACAAATCAAAATACAGCTACGAATCAAAATACAAATCCGAATAGAGAAAATCGTTTTAGCTGCATAGAAGAAAACGGAGTGCCGACAACAATTGTCGAAACTTCTCGCGGTACGATTAGGTTAATAGTTTGGCAAAGTAATTATTTTGCTAATAGCGGTTATAACCCTACTACTCGTTGTCATATTATTAGCGATCGCAACTCAGAGATATCATTAGTAAATTTGAGTCTAAATTTTGATAATTTAACGAGCGATGGGATAAATCTTGAATTTGAAACATTAGGAGTATGTAAAATTTTTAACGGATCGGATGGTTTTTCGATCTGGTAAGATCCCCAAGGGATAAAAAGCTGAACTGCAAACATCTATTTTTTAACGAATGATGATTGAAAAATATCTTAAATTAATTAATCAAGGGATAAATGTTTGGAATCGATGGAGGGAAGAAAATAAGATTAAAGTTCCAGACTTAACTGGTGCAGATTTTAACAACGCTAATCTTCCAGGTATCAATTTTAGTCGAACTCGTCTCGATCGCGCTTCTTTTGAGAATGCTAACTTAATTGGATCGAATTTTAGCGAAGCCAGTCTTAAATATTCAAATTTTAATTACGCCAATCTTTCCGAATCGAATTTTAATTATGCCAATTTGCTGGGAGCATTTTTAGTTTATACTAAGCTTCATAAAACTGATTTTAAGTTCGCAAGTCTCAAAGGTGCTGACTTACGTGCAACCGATTTAATTGAGACAAATTTTTATTGTGCTAGAGCGATCGGAGCGAAATTTAAATTTGCTAGATCTAATAGTTCTACTGTAGATTTTACTCGTGCCAATCTTTGCGGAGCAGATTTCAGCGAGACTGATTTTAGTAGAGCATTTTTTTGTCAGGCAGATTTAACTGAAGCTGAATTTATTAAAGCTAACTTAACTCAAGCAAATCTAAATAGCACTAATCTAACCTTAACTAACTTTAAATCGGCAAATCTCAAAGGAGCAATGCTCAATAATTCTTGCTTGAAAAAGACAAATTTACAAGAAACAGATCTCACTTTAGCTTTCCTGTGTGGTGCTAATTTTAAATTGACTCACATAGGTAAAACCAATTTTTCTGGCGCAATATTTACGGAAGCCTACATCCAAAGCCTGATGTATTTAAAGGGAGGAATTATATTAGATGATATTCTTTGTGACTATTGTTATGTAGAGAAAAAATATATCACAAATACGGGCGAGGAAATTTCTTTTAAAGAACGCCGCCCTCTAGACGAAAATAAAAATTTTGCTCCTGGTTAATTTAGCAAAAAGTTTGGTTATTTATCCGATAATACAATTATCAAACAGAGGATTCCCGACTCAGCATACAACAATTTATCTAAAAGCGAGAAAGAAATTCAGCTAAGATTATCGAAAGAATTAATGGGAAAAATTGAAGTAGAAACCCCCGCAGGCCGAATCGATGTTTTAACTAATACAGAAATTATTGAAATCAAAAGAGCAATAAAATGGAAGGAAGCGATCGGACAAATTTTAGCTGACTCAACATATCATCCTAGTAAGCAAAAAAGAATTCATTTGTTTGGAAAATTACCTAAAAATAGCTTTGAAGAAATTTATAATTTATGTTTAGAAAAAAACATTAAATTAACTTACGAAATGTTTTGAAAAACTTTTTATAAAATGACTCTTAAAATCAGAAGTTTTTAAGACTTAATAAGAGGTTACAAAAATGCGTATGTTAACGCGAACAGCGAACGGAGCAGTCGCGAAGGGACTCCCCCTAATAATTACCAATAACTACTTATTAAAAATTTTCAGTAATAAATTTTCGAGCTACTTCTACATATAAATTTTTCTGCACTTGTGAAGCAGTTTAGCTATATTTTTGTATCGAAGAATATACAATACATATTTTATCAATTCTGTCAATGCTAAACTCATAAAAATATCTAATAAATCAAGACCTAAATTTTATTATTGCCTCTTTTTGCTGATGCTGGCCCTCTCGAACAGACATCCAAAAAAAATTGTTCGACCATCGTGATAATGTGTAGATTAGTAAAGATGTA
>CAYWIH010000237.1:0-3194 GCA_964458305.1 uncultured bacterium
ACTAGCAAATGTTGCAAAGCAATATTTGCGCGGTCATTGGTAACTGAATTTAGCTGCAAGGAGAGCGAAAATGTTTTTATAAACGATTTAAAGAGCTTTGAAGTTTTTTTTAAACTATTAAAACTAATAATTAGTTTGCTGTTGTCTGCGGCGATCGGTGGTTTTTTTTCCTTTTTTTAAAGGCAATTTAATCTCAGATTTATTGAGGTTAATTTTACCGATACAAACAGCTTTAAAATAGTTTTTTGTTCGCTCATAATGAGTGCCATTTTCTGCTGAAAAAATATTAATTTTCGATCGAAATATTTTTTTTTACCAAAGCAGTTGACAATAAATCTCATTAAGCCTACTATGCTAAATAGCTACTTTTTCAAGGTGTTCTCGCTCAGGATGGGGTTAATAACTAGACCAAGATATTTTTAGCCCCATTTATTTTTTTTCAAGGGAGCGAACAAAGAATTATTTACCTCAAACATTTCCAGGAAATTAATACTTTAATTGCATTGGTAAATTAGGAGAAAAATCATGAGTAAAATCGGATTATTTTATGGTTCTACGACTGGCAATACTGAAACAGCAGCCGAAACAATTCAAAAAGAATTTGGCGGAGAAAATGTCGTTAAACTGCACAATATTGTCGATGCAGAAAACAGCGATTTTGAAGCATATGATTGTTTAATTATTGGTTGTCCGACTTGGAATATAGGAGAATTACAAGCCGATTGGGAGGGGTATCTAGACGAATTAGATAGTATCGAATTTAACGGCAAAAAAGTAGCTTATTTTGGGACAGGAGACCAAGTAGGATATACAGATAACTTTCAAGATGCGATGGGAATTTTAGAAGAAAAAATTGCTAGTTTGGGGGCGACTACTGTGGGATATTGGCCGACAGATGGATATGATTTTGAAGGATCGAAAGCGACTAAAAACGGTAATTTTGTTGGTTTAGCTTTAGACGAAGATAACCAATCAGAATTAAGCGAACAAAGAATTAAAGATTGGGTAGCTAAACTCAAACAAGAGTTTGGTGTTTAAAAAATAAAACTATTTTTGAGGCGTTTTATAAAACGTCTCAACCATCAATTTTTTAGGTAATTGAGGTCTATGTTAAGCGAAATCTTAGATCGACTCAGAGTAGTATTTTGTTTTTGTGTTACCTGGAGTTTAATAATCTACTTTATCTGGAGCATAAAAAATACCTTTCAAGAAGGAATAAAAAGATTAAAACGTTTGCATCAAATTCCATGTAGTAGTTGCAATTATTTTACTAACGATTATCGATTAAAATGCACCATTAATCCAACAACAGCTTTAACAGAAGAAGCGATCGGATGTATAGATTTTGAAGCAGGATCTTGCAATATATCCGGTGCTAAAAAATGCCCTAAAGGCCGCAAACTTTTCTTAGTTATCGATCGAGGTATTTAAACTATGCAAACCCAACAATTAATCGAAAGAATAAAACGTTCTAAAAAAGCTCGAGTCCTTTGGTTAAATACCAGTCCTAGCTTTCAATGTTTCGATCGACCCTTAGTCGATTTCTTATCAAAATATATGGCGATCGCCCAGTGGCAATACTGTCAAAGTGAAGACGAACCTAGTTCTTTAGCAATAGCATTAGTATTGCTTCACGACTATATTAAAACCTGTCCTCAACCAGTTCATTTAATCGGTCACGGTACTAGCGGTTTATTAGCATTACTTTATGCCAGAAAACATCCAGAAAGAGTTAAATCTTTAACATTATTAGGAGTTGGTTTTAATCCGGGAGTAAATTGGCAAGCTCATTACTATGCTTTTCGTAAATTATTTCCCAGCAGTCGCGAAACTATTTTAACTCAAATGGTTTACAATCTTTTCGGATATCAAGATTCTAAAAGTACCAAAAAATTGGTAGCAATATTACAAAAAGATTTAGATCTTTCTCCTAATCCTCATTCTTTATTTAGGCGAAAAAGTGAAGTTATCGGAGGAATTTGTAAACCGTTAATGGTTTGCGGAAGCGAAGACGATTTAATTGTCGATCCTAATGCTTTAAATGGGTGGAAAAAATATCTGAAAGAAGGCGATCGCCTTTGGAAGTGTCCAGAAGGACATCATTTTTTCTATTATTTTTATCCAGAAGAAGTAGGTAAAGCAATAATGGAATTTTGGCAGTTTCTTTAAAGGTAATGAGGTGAGTAAAAGCTCAGAGATATTTTTTTTACTCCCTCAAAATTTCAATTAATTCTTAATTTTTTCTATGAGTAATTCGACCTGGTATCGACCGACGTTTTCCCCAGAACAAGGAATATTATTAGTTTTATTTGGTGCTTTTGTTAGCGGAGCGGCTTTATCAGTATCTTGGACTTATACTACGACAATAGCCTTAATTTGCACCATTTTTGCCCTGCAAGTAGAACATCCGATCGTCGTACAAATTAAACAGCGCAAAACTTTAAAACCTCGTTTTTTAATTTGGGGTTTTATCTACGGATCGATCGCTTTATCAATTGGTATTTGGTTGTGTATATATTTAAATAATTTTGTCTTAATCTGGATTTATCTTGCAGTAATAGCTGCTTTAATAATAGATGCGATCGCTGTTTGGCATCGTCAACAAAAAAGTATTGCTAATGAATTAATTAGTTTTGCTGCTGTTTGTTTGGCTTCTCCTTTTGCTTATGCTGTAAATACTGGAGAAATTTCTTTAGCAGCAATTAGTATGTGGTTGTTGAATACTTTATTTTTTGCTAGTGCTATTTTTACAATTAAATTACGCAAGAAAAAAACTAGTTCTTTAAAGCCGGGATTGGTTTATCATTGTTTTGCTAGTTTAATTATTATCGGTCTTTATTGCCTCAATTGGTTGTCTTTTGTAACTGCTTTGGCTTTCTTTGTCGCTATTTTAAAATTGTTTGTAATTATCTGGCAATTAAAATGGTATCAAACTGCTAGATTTGGGCCTGTTGCTCGTTTGGAGACTTATTTTGCCTTAATCTTTCTAGCGATCGCCTCTATTAGCGTTCTTCCTCCCCATCTCAATAGCGTCTAAAATAAAAAATATTATATAATTCTTAAATTACGGCTGAAAGTATAATTTTCAGCCAAATATTTTACTTCGTACATTATTAAAAAAAAATTAAAATTTACCTGCTATTTAAGATAGCTAGAATATAAAAATATGAGCGATTCGGATCTTTAGCCTATTG
>CAYWIH010000238.1:0-3155 GCA_964458305.1 uncultured bacterium
CAACCTTCGAGGCAAGGGAGAACGGAGAACGGAGAACGGAGACCGGAGACCGGAGCAGGGGGCATTTCAATTTAGGATCGATCGGGAATAGAACTGGTCGATCGCCCTATTGTTCGATTAAAAACTAAACGAACAAGAGTTTTATATTACTCTGAAGTAATTAAAATTCAGGCTCACTTATTCTAATGGCAACTCCAGCTCGAGAATAGTCGAGGTCGGCTACGCCTCGTGCCGCAAGCGGGGCGCATAACCCAAAGCTTTAGCTCGTTTAATAGCTTCAGAATAAAGAATAGGATCTCCTAGCCAGGAGTTAAGCTTACTTAATTGAGATTTATCGGACTGATTCGATCGATCGGGTTTAGGAGTAGATTTAAATTTAGCCAAAAAACCGCGCACTACTGAGAGCGACATTTTTAGGGTCAGCTAGGTTTTCAATCGGTTTAGGCTGATGGTATTGATAAGCAGCGAGGTTATCTGGTTTGGCTTCGTTAGTGGGGATACTTGAGAGATCGATCGAGTAGTTAGTTTTGGTAGGATTAAGGCGCGCTCGCCGGAGGCGAGATCCGCTTTGCGGATCGATGGTTTTTTCTAGGATCGATTGTGATATTATTTGCTTCTTTACGTCACTTTTTAACTGGTTATCGCTGGCTTTAAGTGGCGATATTTTTGTCTGAGCAACTGGGGATAATTGAGTAGGAATCGACTTAGAAATAGCCGCAACATTATCTCTGAGTTGTTGCTGTTCGTCAGGGGCGATCGCCAGACCATTATCTAAACGAGTCTTGGCATTACGAAAGCGATCGAGATACTCTGATTGATACTGCTCCCATCTGATTGGAAGATTGGCAGGGTCTTTCTTAAAATGACTTAAAACATCAGCACGTTTCTGGTGAATCGTACCCCCATATCGACTTAACCAGTCTTTTGCCAACCAATCGCGGAAATTCGGATCTAATTTACCATCTATCTCCCAGGGGCCCGGAGGTAACCAACTATGAGGAGTCAGGAGTCGGGAGTCGGACTTAGGTTGTTGTTTATTTTATATTTCTCGGTAATCATTATTATTTATCGATCGATCTTAAAGTATTTAAGAAGGGAACTCGACGTTTAGCACGACGGTATCTTTCTTCCCTTTCCGTTTTATTGCTCTGTCGCTGTTGGTTATCGATTTTTCTAGTAACCCGATACTTTAATTGTAGATCGATAATCTCGGAGATCTCTGACAAAAAACTTGGAAAACTTTATTTAAGCAACTCCTCAAAATTGCTTTCATAGCTAGAATCGTAAGTATCGAGAAGCCTATCCCAAAAGGTAAAGTAAAGCCCGTAATGCACCTGATAATTCTGATGATGCATTGAGTGATAAGTCGAGGCGATCAACCATCTTCCAAGCCAATGTCGTGCCAAAAATGAGTCAAATAGCTCTAATCCGAGATGATTTAGGACTGCCCAAAGGGTCATTGTTAAGAGTAATCCAATCAGCACCAGAAAATGGAGCGGTATGATAAAAACTACAATTAGCAAAAAAAGACCTTGTAAGAATGCTTCTGGAGGATCGAGAGCGAAAGATGTCCAGGGTGTTGGCTGCCTTGAATAATGATGACCAGAATGGAGTTGCTTAAATATTTTTGGGTGATGAAGTAATCGATGAATAAAATAAAAACAAGTATCTTGTAAGAACAGTATTCCGATAAAGCTGCCCCCTAAATACCAGAGTCCATAAAGATTTAAAGAACTGTATAACCGTGTTAGACCCCAATCGTAACTGAACATTACAAAAGCAGCACAAACAGCCAAAACAATTGCTGCTAGAACTGACAGTTGAATATCATGTTTGATTGATTTCTTCCTTAAAAGCCGAGATTCAACATCGAACTTATTCTCAAATGAATAGAAGAATAAATAAGTTGTTCCAGCTACGAGGAAATATCGAACGAGGATAATCCCCCAAAAAACTAACCAATAAAGCTCAAATCTCATTTAATAAATAATACTTGTGTCCTGAATATCTTTTGAAGAACTAATTTGAGTAATCGGTAGAAAAAGCGGCATTTCTTGGTAACAGTGGCTACAACGCCAGTAACTACCTCTTTTACTGATATGACGAAGTAACTTGTAAGAGCAGCAAGGGCATTCATGATTACCGCTCGCCGTATTGTCTTGAGCAATCCTGATTTTTGGGAGAACCCAACCTGGAGAAGATACCTTTAATAAAGCTTTCATTTTTATCCTTAATTTTTGTTAATGTTCGACTTTAATTTTAGAAATGACAACCAATTATATTTCAATCAACAAACTCTTTTTCTAGTTAAATTTCAAACTTTTTTTGATTTTAATTACCGAGGCTTTGAGGCCTTTAATTATCTCTTTTTTAGTCAGTCATTTTTCGGCTAATTTTTTGACCATTAAACTGGTCAAACCGAATGAGATAATAGAATTATTATCGATCTAAATTGACAGACAATACCTACAGAATCGAAAAACGTAGAGAGGGAGATTCAAAAAGGCGTTGCTCTGTTAATTGAGTCGCATAGTTAAAATTTTTCTCCTTAATTTCAAGATAACATAATCTCTAAAATTAAAATTATTAATTGATTCAGGGGTGAACGAAATTTTATGTGGCAGTTTTAGCTTAAAATCAACTAATCTCTTTTACAGTAAACGTTTTAGGTTGTTCGAGCGATCTGACCCATTGCTTTTTTCGTTTATCCTTGATTAAGTTTTGTTTAAATTAGCGAATCTGGTTTGGCTTGTTGAGCAGAAATAATCATTTCTACTATCTCTCTGAAAGCTTAGGAATTTATCCAGAACGCACAATTTTTTTCTAATTAATCTGTGGCTATAAACGAGTATTATCGCAGCAAAAATAAAAGGAGCTTGGAAATATATTGTTTCTTTAAGGAAAGATTAAAGAGATTTTTATTTGTGCTAAGCTAAGAGCTAGAACCAAATGTGACTAGGAGATTTTGTTTAAAGCATTGATAGATTTTTGAAGTTTAATTTTAGCAAGTTTTTCTCCGAAATCTTAATCTCTACATCCTTTTTTTACGGAGATAATTTATGTCAAATTATGTATGCGATTTCTCTTTTGAGGTTAACGAACAAAACCTGAGAGATTTAGAAAAATTTTACCAAGAGTTGAGCGATGACCCTGGT
>CAYWIH010000239.1:0-3133 GCA_964458305.1 uncultured bacterium
AAATTCACTCCTGGCGTTTTCGTAACGATTTAGATTATAAAGCGCGAGCAATATATGAATGGCGACAAAAGAAGAATAATGTTCGGATAATTACTACTAATAAAAATACTTCGAGCAGGGACGTGAAAGCTCGAAGTATTAGTAATGAAAATCATACGAACAATATTAATCGTGTTAATGAGATTAGCACTCAGAACAAAAACAACAATAACAGTACAAATGGTAATAATGCTGTTAACAACGAGACTGTATTGAAAAGTGTCAGTAATTATGCTGTATTCTCCTCAAATCCTTACGTAGTACCCTATTTATGCTCGACTAACGTACTACCTCATGAAAGTGGGGAGAACCAAATACAAAAAGAATCCGTTGAGAATACTGTAGAAACAAAAAATGAAAGCAGCGATCCGGTTAAGAAAAACGAGAAAAAGACTAATAAAAAACGGCACACTGACAAAAAACGGCACGCTAACAAAAAACGGCACACTAATAAAAAATCTACTGAGACTGATAAACCATCCGTAAGTAGCTCTGACAGTTGGAATGTCGCTAATCGTTCTTCAAATTCAAGCCAAAATAGCAATAAAAATAACGGAAATATTGACAGCAGTAACGGAGCAGGAAATAACAATAATAATGGTGGCAATGGCAATGGCAATGGTAACAAGGGATTTGGCGGGACTACACCGCCACCATTTCCTTCTCGTCGCAATAAGTGGAAGACTTTAAGTTCCCATAACGGCGAATTAGGAAACTGGAAAGAAACGCGTCGTACAGTAAGAGATCCAGATACCGGAGACGAAAGCATTCAAGCCGTTAAAGAATTCGAGCCAAAAATGAACTTCGACTTTGAGATAACTAAAGAGTTATCTAGTAGTAAAGGAGGAGGGATCGAAATAATTATTAAGCGCAGCATAGATAAAAAGCAAATTAAAGCAATTATTCCCTCGATCAAGAAGCTGCGGGTAGAAGATTTTGAGGCGTACTTAGAGAAAAACCTTAAAACAATGGTTTTCTGTAATGTAACCAAGTGGGAGTTAACCTCTTTAATAGCAGAGAAGCTGCATCAATACCGAGAACGCGGAGGCAAGACGTACAAACAAGCAGAGCGAATCGGTCGTCAAGAAGATGGCTATTGGGTATTTAGTGCAAAACATCATTTCGATCCAAAGGGGAATTTAATTACTCCAGAAGAATCCGGTTATGTTTACGATCCTAGTTTGGGGAAAACGGATAAACTAAAACATCCAACGATACAAGATCCCAACCCAAATGCCCTATCAGATTTAATCGAAGCGATAGGCAAGTTTCACGGGCCCGCACACGTAGAATCTGCGATCTTCGTCCTGGGGTGGGCAGCAGCGACAATGCAGTACGAAACGATTATAGAGTTAGAGCAGCGTTTTCCGATTTTAAACCTGTTTGGAGAAGCAGGGGGAGGTAAAACCACCAAGGTAAGTAACGGTTTATCTTTAGCCGGATGGTCGGGAGAAAGCGGTTCTTTCTCGAAAACAAGCGAATCGGCACTTTACGAACATTTACAAACTTGTGGTTCTTTGCCGTTACTATTCGACGATCCTGAAAAGAAAATACTATTCGACGAGCTGACCAAACGGCTTTATAACCGCAAACCAAGAATGGTGCGGGAAAACTGCCAAACTCCCAATACGAGTTTAGCAATAACTACTAACCATATTATTGGCGATGGCAATCCCGCAGTATCATCGCGTTTGGTTCACGTACCAGTACCAATTGTTGAAGGCAACCGAGAATATTGGCCCGAATTAGTTGAAGCTCGATCTCAAGCGAGTGGTGCGATCGGGTCTATCATCGGTATCGGGTATGACGCAGAAGCGGTTAAAAAGATAGAAAAACAGTTATTAGCCTATTTACCAAAAGCCCATACTCGCGTAGCCTGGAATATCGCTTTATTTACCTGGTACGGCATGGAAGTAGCCAAATTAGGTAAATTCGACCCTCAAAGAATTTTAAAATATGCGATCGAAGTTCTTTGTCCTGCGGCTAATAGCATGGACAGCAAATGTTCTAGCTTAGCTAAATTTTTAGAAGGATTGAGCGGTTTAAAAGCCCAAAGCTATGTAGGGGAATGGGACTGTCGCATTGTTAATACCAAAAAATTTGGTCGCTGTTTGGCTGTCAGTATGGCGAGTGTTTGGAGTATCTACGAAAAAGTATATAACCCACCATTCAGCCGTAAAATCGTCGAGAACTTAGTAGCAGAGAACGGAGGGGTACTGCAATCAACCCAGAGGTTCTACCGCAGTAGCGACGAATTAAAGGCATATTATCGCAACCTCTTACAAGCTACAACTCCAGAAGAAAGAGAGGCCATATCTGCACCGCCAGAAGTATCTCGTCGCTGCATACTAATTCCGCTAGATTTCTTAACTAAGCTGGGATCTTCTTGGAACGAAGATATTAAGAACGCGATCGATCGACCACTGGACGATAAAGATTTAGAAGAGATAGATGAAGTAATTTCGACAGTACAAGATAGCGAAGATTTCTCAAAAGAGTATCCAACTATGACAATTGTTGACCCCTCATCTGGCTCAACAATTGAGAATCAATTAGATCTAGATTTTACTCCTACCGTGGTAGAAGCCGTAGAAGCCGTAGAAGCCGTAGAAACAATACCAAACGATACGTCAGGTGCGGCATTTAAGCAGGGAGACATCTCAAATGCTGTAGACGTAATGGATACGGAGATTGAGACTCAAATTACCCAACACTCTACCCCCCAATCCTCGTTTACACCCGTCACATCTGGTTTACAGAAAAATGTAACGGGACATAACCCAGACAGTGAAAGCGTTTTGCCCCTCTCTAATTCTTCTGTTCACATTGTTACAGAAAAAGATAATTTAGAAGATCTGGTAGAAGAAAAAGAAGTAGAAATTAAAAATCTAGTCGGATCTATAAATAGCATTTCCGCAAAATCTGTAAACGATGTGAACGAGGTAAAAATATCGGTCGAAACTATTGCCCCGACAGGGTTAGAGTCGTTGACAGCTCCATGTGAACGAGATGTAACCCTTGTAAACGAGCCAGTAACATTTGAGAAATTAAAGTTATCTTTCTGGGCTACTAATTTATTGCCACTTATAAGTTC
>CAYWIH010000240.1:0-3063 GCA_964458305.1 uncultured bacterium
CGCCAGTGAGTTGATAGTTTTAGACATATTTAATTTGGGTGAATCTTGTTTGTTTTTTTTGCCTTTCAAAGATAAGTATATCAAAATTTTACTCATAAAAAAAACAAGAATTATAACATTTTATTTTGCCTCTAAAAAGGTCAATTAAAATTACAAACTACTTAAAAGATAGAAGTTGGTTGATAATATTAATATTTCCAACCAAAAAATAGACAGCGAATATAATAAGATTTTATCTATTATTTGTTTTTTTAATTGAGATTTTTTTTCTGAATTTAACCTCTTAGTATCTTTTTCAATCTTGAGAAAATTTAGCAAATAATAAACTGTTAAACTACTTAATACTAAAAATCCACAAAATAGCATTAGCTCCATGCCAATAACAACTAAATTTCTTTGCCAAAGAGATATATGGTTATTCGATACCAGGTCGTTAAAAATTATGGCTAATTGTGGCAGCAAAAAACTAAAATTTCCAGGAGTGCCGCCTGCTATCATTAGCATTAATTTTCCTGATAAAAACCAAAGCCAAAATCCAGAAGTTATTGAAAAAATTACTCGATTTTTAGAAGTCATTTTCATTGAAACTTTTTAGATCTCCACAACTTAAAATTACATTAATATAATTGTCATTAAACAAGAAACGAAGAAGAAAAAGATTACATAACCGAGTGTATAAAGCAATGGAATTATTCCTTTAAGAAGATAGAAAACTTCTTTGGTATCTAGAAACATAAAAAAACCAACAGCAAAAGCCCCAAAATATGGCAGTGTAGAAAACAATAAAGCAATTCTAAATAGCCACTGTAGCTGACCATAACTTTCTTTTGCTACGTCTTTTATCGGGTAAAGCGGATCGAACAATGAAAACTCAACTTGTAAATAATGAGCAATTATGAGCGTAGTTATCCAACCTGATAAAATAATAGGGATTATTTTGAAACAAATTTCTGCTAATAACTCTTTATTCTCAAAAAATGTAAGTTGATATAAGCAATTATTAAACGAATGTTTAAAGTCTTCAGTGTTATTATCTCTCATCTTTTCCTCCCTCTTTGACAGTAACAAAATCGATGATAATTTTAACTAAACTAAACGATTGAGAACCACAAATAATTTAGCGAGACTAGCAATGCTAAGAGCTTCTTCAATTTGTGGATCGTCTTGAGCTAGCTCTTTCAAAATCTGAACTTCTGGAGTATGGCAATTACCAGCTACAGCAATTTTTACCGAGCGATCTTGATGTTGAGCCAATTGTGCCAAAATTAATGGTGGAGTATTCGGATTTTTAGCAACCGCACGCACTATTTCAATTAAGAGATCGCCAGCTAACCCTGCTAAGATTTCAGATGGAGTACGAGAGCTATTAGCCAACTTTATCTTCAGCTCGGAACTAGAATCGGTCGCTAATATTGAAAATATTTCAGTAGGAGTCGATCGATTATTAATTAGAGATTTTCTAATTTCTAAGCTGGAATGGAGAGCTAATTTTTTTAAGATCTCAGATGGAGTACGTTCGTTTCGAGCTAATGCTTCTTCTATAATCAAATTATTTTCTTCTGCTAGCATAGATAGAATAGAAGAACTAGCATGACGATGGGCGGCAACAGATACTTTGACACTTATATCTTCGTCTCGAGCTAGCTTTTCTAAATACAATGTTGGAGTATGCTTATTTTGAGCAATATATCGTCTAATTTCACAATTATTTTGCTCGATTGCTTCTTTCATAAACCAATTAGGTAAAGGAATTAATCGGTTAGACTGCATCAAGTCAATTTCATATTCATGAAAATAGCGATAATAAATATCTTTAATAAAATTAACTTTTGTTGTTAAAATAAGCTCTAATGCCGGATTTTCTCCAATTACTTCTAAGTATTCTTTTGCTAAATCTAATAAAATCGATGGTGGAGTATTCGGATTTTTGGCAAGAGCTTGAAGAATTACAGGATCGATAGTTTTCCGTGCTAATTTTTCAAGAGCTTCAGCAGGAGTATTTGAATTTTGTGCAATTGCTAATTGTTCGGCCCTACTTTTTATCATTATTATTCCTTTAACATTTGACTTTCTAATTAATTATTACTACTTAAACTTAGTTCGGCGTAAGCATCAGCAGTATCTTTTAATAATTGATATTCAGCTTGAAGTTGGCGATATTGAGTATCGAAAACTATGCGATTATCAATAAAATCATTAGGACTGTACTGAGCTACTTTTAAACCCATTAAACCCTCTCTAATTAGAGTGACGTAAATATTTTTAAGTTCGTTAGCTTTTTTGATAATATCTTTGAGTTGGTGGCGGGCGCGATCGTATATTTGCTGTTGCTTGACATAAACTTTAGAAGTTGCCACCAGGCTTGATATTTCATCTAATCGATCGAGTTCGTCTAATAACTTTTCTATCTCAGCTTCGATCGCGCCGGAGGCTGAATCAATGGTAATATTGCTTTAGACAATTCTAATTCTCGCGTCGGTCTTCTTGGATTTAAATTAACAAATCTTATTTCATGAAGTGGATGTCGAGAGAAGATATATCGTAAATCTTTACTACATTAATATTACTAGCAATTTCCCAAATATTTTGTTTCATTTATCTAAATTTGCAAGGCATTAATACATTATAAAAAGGACTGGTCAAATACTCGGATTCTGGAATTATTAAATCTAAAGAGCGATGTGAGACAACAATAAATTGAAATACTCCTGCTTGTTGCGAAGCTCTCAAAGCACTTAATAAAAAGTATCGTTTTTTTGAATCAAAATTTAAAATATTTTCAAATTCATCCAAACATAATAACCTTTTCTTTTCAATTATTCTCTGCAATCTAAACCATTTAAATAATGGGTTAATGTCTAACTCTTGAGCTAAATATTCTTTAAATTCTTGTTCGGATCTAATTAACTGTAAATCGAGATATATTCCTGAATATTCGCGACATATTTTCTTAACTAAAGTTGTTTTTCCTATATTTCTTTCTCCATAAAGGCTAACACTTATACCTTCAGAAATGTAATCTCTTATTTGCTGCTCTATTTCAATTCTATTCATTTTCATATT
>CAYWIH010000241.1:0-3044 GCA_964458305.1 uncultured bacterium
TTATATTAAAATATATAACATCAATTTAGATGCCGACGTATTTAGGTCGTTTCAATGGTAGACTTTAAGAAAGTCACCAAGGGATTATTATATCTACAAGCCAGTAAAACCCTGCAAAATGGTTAGTAAAATCCCTGAAAAGTAGAATTTACCGTTAACAAAATTGCAAGTCGATCGCAGTTTAGATCGATCGAGTTTGACATTTTTTTGTGTCCTTTTGTTAAGAAAAAAAAATAATTTTGACAAAAAGCCAAAAATGTGCTTTCTTCAAAGACCGCCGAATTTAGTTCGGCCCGATCGCGAAACCAAGAAGTCAAAAATATTTAAGTATATAAAATTATTGGCAGTAGGTATATATATTATTTTTAACTCAGTAAAAATACTGGAAGAAACATAGCATATTAAATTTAAATTGACTGTAATATCCGACAAAAATCAACAGAAAATCAAGGTAAAGATCGAAAAGCAAAAATAATGTCAACTCTACTACATAGAAACTTTATTTCGATCGCATTTTTCTTTAACGTTAGCTTTAACTTAGCCTCGATTTTCTTGTTAAAATCAATATTAATCCAGTATTTATTTTTCTATCTGTAGCTACAGACAGGCGATCGCGAGGGCGAAAATCGTCTGATTTTTTTTTGAAAAAAATTAAAGAGAGCAAATATAAAATCGATCGCCCTCTTAAAAATTAATTCAATTGAATATCAAACAGAAACAAAGATTTATTTATTTAAAGCGACTTCAGCTTGAGAACCAACAGATTCTGGCATGGAGCTGGATTTAGAACTTAACCAACCGTGAATAATCGCATCTAAAGAGAACAAACCAGGGCCGTTAGCTACTAAGAAGAGGTAACAAGCAGCGTAAAGTCCAGCTAATTCGATGCTAGTAACGCTCAAACCAGCTAATTTGATGTGGTGGTACATAGCTACACTCATAGTGAAGAGCAAGCCAAACGCAGCAGGTCTGGTAAATAAACCCAAAGCAACTAGAGGCCCTGCTAATAATTCGGTAAATGCCGCACAATAGCTAAAGAAGATCGGGAAAGGTAAACCAATGTATTGAACGTAAGCGATCGCGAAACCTTCGATGTTTCCTAACTTATCTAAACCGTTGTGAATCATGAATACACCAGCGACAACTCTGAAGATCGTCCAAGCGATTTGAGAAACGTAGTTAGTGGAAAAGTTAGGTCTGAGGATTGCGGTAGCAATGGATATTAGGTTCATAGTTCGGTAAAATTAATTAACTAAAACAAATGTTATTTTTGTGGTTCTGGCAATTGGGTTGCGAGAACCATTTTTTGTAAAGCTTTTTTTCAAACTCGATCGGAACTACCAAAGTCTTTGCTCGTTTCAGATCTGAGTTATATAGTCTGGTTCGATTTAGAACTTTATTTAGTTCTCTTAAGTTTGTGCTTTACATTAATTAATACTATAAAACAAAAAGCAAATAATTGGCAAGTGGGTAAAAAAATTTTTTTTACAAATTTTTACTGCATCCTGCGAGTTGAGATTTGGCTCGACGATCTTGAACAATTTCAAATGCTTTTGCCAGATAAAAATGACAGCATAAAATTACTCTAAACACCTCATCCAATCGTAATTTCAGCGAGATTAACTTTAGAAGTGTTTTGAGCTTTTAGTAATTTTTACTCATTTTAAAGCAAGATTCACACCATTTAACATAACGAAAATAATCTTACTATTACTTTTATTTATTCAATATTTATTCATATTCACTAGAGTGTAATTTTTATTTTAATTAAGTTATGTAAAGCAAAAAATAATATTCAATTTAACTGACGATCGATCTAAATCGATACTTCTTGTTTTGCAGACCTCTTTAATCTAGAAATACCAAAAAAAATTAACAAAAAAATTGTAGAAAGACTCTTATGTTGAAGTTTCGAGGATTAATTACTGAAGAACTTTAAGATCCGTTCTAGTTCAATTTTGCACGATCGAACGAGAATTAAAAGGAATTCAGATAACTTCAGACTTCTGATTTCAATCTGGATTAGGGTAAATCGTAAAATAAATTTTGGCGATCGCTAGATGTGGTGGGGCGATCGAGATTGGTAGTTTGTTTTAGGGGTAAACGAACGGTTACGGTCGTACCTTGGTTTAATTCACTCTCTATAACAATTTTACCGCCATGAAGATCGATACAAGCTTTAACAATAGCCAACCCCAAACCCGTACCTGGAATAGTACCGACATTACTACCGCGACTGAAAGATTGAAATAAATTGTCTAGTTCCTGTTTTAAGATACCGATTCCTTCATCTTTGACATAAAAAATTAATTCCGATCCTTGTTGAGAGAGATACACCTCGATTTTCCCCCCATCGGGAGAATATTTAATACTATTAGTAACTAAGTTAATAAATACCTGTCTCAACAATTCGCGATCGCCAGAAAAAGCCTTAATATGTCCAGTAGGATTAAAAATTATTTGGTGTCGATCTTTGGCAATTAATTGCTGTTGTTCGATTAATTTTGCGAAGAAATCAACCGGATCGAATAGTTCTGGATTGAACCTAGCACTGCTCGATTCAAACTTATTAACTTCGAGCATTTCATCGACCAATTTGCCCATGTGTCTGGATTTTTCTTCGATTAAATATAATAGTTTATTGCGTCGGTTTTCTTTAAGTTGAAACCAATATTGTTTCAAAGTAGATGCCGCAGCTAAAATAGAAGTTAAAGGGCTGCGATATTCGTGGGATACGGTAGCAATAATTTGAGATTTAAATTGATTGAGTTCTTTTTCTTTTACTAATGCTGCTTGAGTTTTAGCTAACAATTCTGCTTGCTCGATCGCGATTGCTAATTGTACGGATAATTGTTTGAGAATATTAACTTCATCTTCTTGCCATTTTCTTTCGCTCGAACATTGATGGGCAATTAACAAGCCCCAAATCTGATTTTCTTCTTTACCGTGAGAGGCTATCGGAATAGTTAAAGTGCCTTTTTCTTGCCAATTTTTTAAACGATCTGGTAGGAGACTACTATCGCGATCGCGCTTGGTTTTTATTC
>CAYWIH010000242.1:0-3043 GCA_964458305.1 uncultured bacterium
GTAGCCGAAAGCGATCTTCAGGGATATTTTTTTGTCCGGTATTAATGTCTTGTTCGATGAATTTTTGTATGGCAATAGCTTTAGCTACAGCTTCACGCTGTCCAACCATTTGCTTTTGCAAGCTAGAGATCGCTTCATAAATTATCTTTTTGACCTCTTCTGGGTTGCTATCCATATTGTTTAAAATTTGCTTGGTTGTTATAAATAGTCTAACTATAATCTGAAAATGCGATCGCCTCTCAAAACTATTGCGGTAGTGAAATGGTATTTATATCTAGGTTCGAGTGTATTAAAAGTATTTACAGCATCTAGAAACTCTATCGATATAGAAATTAGTCTCGATCGCTCCTCTAAAACTATTGCGGTAGTGAAATAGTATTTATATCTAGGTTCGAGTCATGAAAGTAGTTAGAGCATCTAGAAACTCTATCGATATAGTTTTATCGCTCGAGTAAGGATCGCGATCGCCATCGAACTAAATTCTGAAAAAATATAGGACAAGCCAGAGCTTGCCCAAAATTTAGTTATAAATTAAACAGATTGAGAAACAGGATAAGGACTCGTCAACCTATCTAACTGCTGAACTAATAAACTGAGGAAGAGACCTACATCAGTAACAACACCGATCGACTCTACCGAACCGCGATCGCTTAATTTTGTAACAACTGCGGGGTTAATATCGACGCAAACCATTTTCACCCCAGCAGGAGTCATATTACCCACGCCGATCGAGTGCAACATGGTAGAGAGCATTAAAATCATTTCCGCCCCTTCTATGAGCTTGCTATACTCGGTCTGTGCCTTAATTAGATCCATGTAAGTATCGGGTAGGGGCCCGTCATCGCGGATCGAACCAGCCAAACAGAAAGGTACGTCTTTTTTAACGCATTCATACATTACGCCTTTTGTCAAGACCCCTGCTTCGACAGCTTTGGCAATACTGCCATAACGACGAATAGTATTAATTACTTTCAAATGGTGTCTGTGTCCGCCCCTAACTGGTACGCCTCTTTGCATATCTACGCCCAAAGAAGTCCCCATCAAAGCCTGTTCGATATCGTGGACTGCGATCGCATTGCCGCCTAATAAAGCTTGAACGTAACCGTCGCGAATCAAACTAGATAGATGTTTAGCACCACCAGTATGAATTACAACCGGGCCGGCAGTTATAACTACTTTACCACCGCGATCGCGTATTTGCCGCAATTCCCAGGCAATTTGTTCTACAACTAATTCTACTCGACGCTCGCTAGATACCCCCGCACCCATAAAGCTAAATTCTTGCTTGTTATTTTGGTCTCGAGAGTCTACTTTACGGTTAGTGCGAATACCATCTACTCCGACAACGACGCGATCGCCTTGTTTTAAGTCTCGCAAGAGTCTACATTTAGCTTCTTTGCCGTCGGCACTTACTACGATAGCACCGTCCATGCGCTGATTTTGGACTGCTACCCAATCTTTATTTACCCTAATTTCGGTAGGATAGATCGTAGTAACATAAAAATCATCTGGAGCTACCCCGGCTAAAGTAACTGTTTCAGTTATGGCATCGCAAACTTCAGAAGGAGGAGCGATCGCACCGAGATCGATCAGTTGAGAGAAGATATCTTCCATCACTTCGACAGATGGTGCTGATACCCTTACTCTAGCTGCTGATGTGCTTTGTCTTTGTTCTCCTAAATGAAAATCGAGAACTTGGAAACTGCCGCCACCTTCTACAATTAAGTCTAAGGCCTGATTCATAATTCCAGCATCTAAAAGATGGCCTTGTAATTGGATGATCCGGCTTTCTACTGGAATGTTAGCGTGGGCTTCTTCTATTCTCGGTTCGGTTACTCTTAAAGTAAGACATTTAGAAGCACCTCCAGCTTTTAAAAATTCTGTTAGCGGAGTTTCAATTAGGTTAAAACCAGCATCGTTAAGACGTTGTTTTAAATTCGCGCTGGCTTTGTTCATAATTACGGTAGAATTAATATTTACCGCATTGCAAGCAAAATTAACTGCATCTGCTTCTTCGATCGCAATTCTTTTTTCTGGAGGTACTCGCATCTCGATCGTTTTATTAGAATAAAAATCGAATGCGTCGGGATAATAAAGTAAATATCCCCCAGAAAGAGGACAGAAACAAGTATCCAAATGATAAAAGCGATCGTCGATCAATCTTAAAGAGATTACTTCGATATCCAACCATTTAGCTATATAAGAATGGGAATCTAATTCCGATCGAAACCCGTATCCAGCCCACAACCATCTACCTTCGCGATCGAATAAAGCATCTCCTGCACCTTCGAATGGCAGATCTTTAGGCAATTCAAAAACAGTAAAACCATTATCTTCGAACCATTGCTTGAAATGAGGTTCTTCACCCTGACGCTCTTTGTGGAAAAAGCGACTTAGAACTGCTTTATTATCTAATACTAACCCAGCATTGGCAGTAAATACCATATCGGGCCATCCTTTTGCTGGGGGCACTAGATCCACTATTGCGTTATCTTTAATAACGTGATATAGTTTCTGCCATTGTTCTACAGCGCGATCGCGGGTAGATTTATGTATGTTCCCCTCCATCCAAGGATTAATCACATAATCCACATCGTAGTGGTCTGGGGCGCACATGAGAAAGCGAATTGATTCGGTCATGATCTATTTTTTTAGATACTGCTTAATTTGCCAAGATATTTCGATCTTGTCAGATAACAAGATTATTTTGCTTTGCGATTGAGATTATGTAAATCTTTATTTCTTAAAATAATCTAGCAATTTATTATCCTACTATATTTTGTCTCTTTGCGATGCGATCGTGAATAAATGTAATTTGAATTGCTTAATTTCTGTTTTAATAACTTAATTCAAGAAGACAAAAAGAAAAATTATATAGTTATTTATTGGTTTGAGAAATATTATTCCCAATACTACCGTCTGGAAGAATAGTATTATTTAAAATAGCATTTTCAGGATTAAAATTTTTAGCACCCGTAAGATCGGCATTAGCTAAATTCAGTTACCAATGACCGCGCAAATATTGCTTTGCAACATTTGCTAG
>CAYWIH010000243.1:0-3030 GCA_964458305.1 uncultured bacterium
ATACTGTGGCCGACAAATTGCCTGCAATAGATCCTACAAAATTTAACATAACAAAAAAAAAGCTAATATTAGCAAAAAAATAGCAGAAAAGATCTTATAAATAGAGATAAAATTTAGTTGTAAATTTAAGTTTAAGTAGGTGGGTAGGTTATTTATGGTGAAAATTTTTAACAACTTGACATTAGGAAAAAAATTAACCGTATTACTATTTGTAATTTTTTTAGGGGGGTTAATTTTTTCCGGTTCTGCAGTTTATTTTGTTTTATATTCCAACGCAGAACATCAAATATCTTCAGAAGCGAAAATCTTACTCAAAACAATGAGTTCGATACGAGATTACACCCACAATCAAATTGCACCCGAGTTAGATAAAATAAATGTAGAAGAAGAATTTTTACCCCAAGCGATCCCCGCTTACGCAGCAGCAGAAGTATTTAAAATTTTCCGCGAAGATTATTATTCCCAAGAAGATTACTTCTATAAAGAAGCAGCAATCAATCCAAGAATTAGCAGCGATCGAGCCACGGAATTTGAAACAAAAGTAATCGAATTTTTCCGAGAAGATAGCACTCGCAAAGACTGGAGCGGATCTTGTTACCGAAACAACTTACAATATTTTTGTATTGCCGAACCTTTAGCGGTTACTAAAAGCAGTTGTTTAGATTGCCACAGCACTCCCGCAAAAGCACCCCCAGCAATGATCGAACGCTACGGAGACAGCAACGGTTTTGGTTGGAAACTAAATGAAATTGTCGCGGCTAAAATGATTTACGTACCTGCTAGCGAAGTTTTTCAAAGATCCCGCCAATCTTTTGTTATGGTAATGAGTATCGTAATCGTAGTCTTTATTCTCGCAATCTTATTGATGAATGTCTGGCTCAAAAAATATGTCGTCAGACCGCTCACTAAAATGAGTAGAGTAGCACAAGCTTTGAGTACCGGACAAATGGAAGCTGATTTTGAAACTAACTCAACCGATGAAGTGGGACGTTTGGCAAAATCCTTTAAACTAATGAAAACAAGTTTATCGATGTGCGTAACTAGATTAGAAGATTCTCGTCCGAGACGCAACCCTCGATCGTAAAATACAAGCAAAATTAGAAATTTTGCCAGCGACCGACTAGATCTAATTTATCTGTTAAAAACATCTCTTTACAAGAGCTGCGCTGAATTTTACCGCTAGAAGTTTTGGGAATAGTTCCAGTTTTGAGTAAGGCAATAGCGCGAACTTCGATCGTATGTTCTTCAAGGACAGCGCGATAAATAGCGGTAATGATTTCAGATGGGTTTAAGTTGCGTAAATAAGTTCTTTCAATTTCAACAGCAGCAACCAAACATTCTTCTTCTGCGACTGAGATAGAAAAAACAGCACTACAATTCGATCGCAGTGCTGGGTGACATTTTTCGATTGTTTGTTCTATATACTGGGGATACTGATAGCGTCCCCACAATATCATGACATCTTTGAGGCGGCCGGTAATAAATAATTCACCATCTGCGATAAAACCTAAATCTCCGGTGCGTAAAAAAGGCCCTTCTTTGGTAGGATGAATGTAAGCAGAAAAAGTATCCTCGGTTTTTTGTGGCTGATTCCAGTAACCTTTACCAACTCCCGATCCAGAAAACCAAATTTCACCAACTCGATCGGCAGAACATTCTGTTAAAGTATCGGGATCGACGATCGCCACTTTACCATCCAACCAGACTTGACCGCAACTGACGATCGCGCGAGCTTTAGTTTTATCTTCGGCTTCAACCACCTTATTTTCGCTTAAAGCAAAGCTATCTAAATATTTTACTTGCACTGCTGCAGATTTTAAGCCCCCAGTAATAAATAAAGTCGCTTCGGCCATGCCGTAACAAGGATAAAATGCTTCAAAACGAAATCCAACAGCAGCAAAAGTCTGGTAAAATTTTTCTAAGGTACGTTCTAAAACTGGTTCGGCACCGCAAAAGGCAACATCCCAACTGCTGAGATCTAAATTTGCCAATCGATCGGGGTTTACGTCGCGACAAACAAAATCGTAAGCAAAGTTAGGCCCTCCGCTGGTAGTAGCGCGATGGTGAGAGATGATTTCTAGCCAGATTAACGGATTTTGAATTAAAGAAATCGGCGACATTAAAAGTACCGGAAAACCGACGTATATCGGCTGTATTACTCCGCCGATCAATCCCATATCGTGATAAAGTGGCAGCCAGATCGCACCTTTACTATTTTTAGTATGTTGGAAAGTTCTGGCGATCGTCTCGGAATTTTGCAATATATTTTGATGGGTTACCATTACCCCTTTAGGAATTCCCGTCGAGCCGGAGGTATATTGTAAGAAAGCTAAATTATCTCCATTGATATGGGGTTCGATCCAAGAAGAAGCTACTGAATTATCTATAGTATCGGTAGCGATCCATTTGATTTGTTTTAATTGTGGTGCTAATTGTGGATTTCGATCTTGAAGGTATTTAAATTTATCTAATAATTCTTTAGTAGTTAAGCCGACAGTCGCTTTTGAATCGATCGCTCTTCGTTCTAGTTTAGCCAAACTAGCAGCATTTTTAGGGGCATTACTAGTAACTGCGACTAGATTAGCATAAAGACAGCCAAAAAAAGCCGTAATGAATTCTATACCGCCAGTATAAGGATAAACGACTAAAGCCCGATCGCCTGCTGCATTTAAATATTGTAATTGAGCCGCGATCGCCCGCGATCGAGTTTCTAATTGTTGATATGTTAAACTTCCGCTTACTGTTTTCGGATCTGTTAAAAAAGTATATACTTTGTCATCCGGTCGCTCGTTGGCTCGATCTCTTAGTAAAGTTATTAAAGTAGAATAGTTTCTCATTTTATATAATTGCGCGATCGCGATTCGGTAACAATTATAATTACTTTGGCGCGATCGAATAACTTTAAAGGGAAAAACTAATCGATTTTTCTAATTTTGGCTTACCAAAACGCAACCAAGCATTACCACCCCTTAAGAATAGTTCCATCCAAACTATTTTTTTGCCGTCTTTAGTTTGCCATCCCGAACTACC
>CAYWIH010000244.1:0-2993 GCA_964458305.1 uncultured bacterium
GCTTGAGTTAAAACTTTGCCCGCAGATCTCGCAAAAACTACTGTGAGTAACAAACCCACAATAAAATCGGGTAAAAATGAACCGCTCGCGAATACCAAGCCAGCACTTAGCAACACTGAAGTATTGGCAATGATGTCATTACGGGAACACAACCACACTGAGGTCATATTTATATTGTCATTACGGTGGCGAATCAATAACAAAAAACAGATTAAGTTAGCTATCAAAGCTAAAATACCAATTTCAGTCATTAATTGAACTTGTGGTGTGGTTTGAGCAAATAATTGATAGCTCGCTTTAGCAAATACTGCGATCGCAGACATATACATAATAGTGCCTTTAAGCATTGCCGCTCGCGCTTGCGCTTTTTTGCCTTTTTGAATCACGTACAGACTACAACCATAAACTAAAGCATCTCCGAGCATATCTAAGGAATCGCCAGTTAGGGATAAAGAAGCTGCTTTAATTCCTCCGCTAAATTCAACAACAAACATTACAGCATTAATAGCCAAAATAGCCCATAGCACTTTACTTTGCTGTTTCTGTAGCTTTTCTAATTCCTTAGCTTTGTTTTGACAACAACGATCTGCCATTTTCTCCTTCTCAATTATATTTAAACATTCAAATGATTATTTGAATAATTTTAATAATACCTTTTAAACATTCAAAAGAGCGTTTGAATATAAATTAAATTAATAAAATAATCTCGAAAGAGAGTAAAAAAGATTAAGTCACAGTTAAATTAATTCTTTCAAGGAATAAGAGAGAATATCAGCAATACGCCGATCTTTTAGCGAATAATAAGCTAATTTTCCATCATTGCGATATTTTAGCAGTTTCAAATCGCGCATTTTCCGTAAATGATGAGAAGCTGTAGCAATTGTGACATTTAACATTGATGCAATATCGCATACACAAAGCTCTTCAACGTTTTTGAGAGCATAAATTATTTTAATTCGCGATCGATCTGCCAAAATACCAAAAATAATACTTGCTTCTTCTAAAATATTTTCTTCTGGCAAAGTTTCACGAATTTCAGTAACTAAATCGGGGTTAAAACATCGTACTTGACAAGTATCATTTAGTTTTGTTTTACTCACGGATATTTTCGATAATCTTGAACGAGCTTACTTAAATGGTACAAGATGCAACTCTTGTTGGTTGTTAACGATCTCTCGAACTAGACAATTTTTTTGGCCTGCAATTATAATGATAATCGTTATCATCAAAGCAAGATAATGGCCGAAAATAATCTTACTTTACCCCAATATATTGACCTAGTTATAATTGGGGCAGGAGTTCAGGCACTTACTTTAACGACTCACTTACTGCAAAAAAGCTCGAAGCATTACAGCAAATTTATCGTCATAGATTCTGATGGAGTGTGGATGAAACAATGGCATCATCAATTTGCCGCCCAACAAATTCCCCACTTGAGATCGCCTGCGGTGCATCATCCCGATCCCAACTCTTACGAATTAAGAAGATTTTCCCAAAATAGAAAAAATGAATTGTTTCCACCCTACGATCGACCAGGTACAAAGTTATTTGCAGATTTCTGTAATGAAGTAATTCGACGCTGGCACTTAGAAGATAAAATTTACCGAGGTAAAGTCAGGCAAATTTTACCAATTAAACATCGTTCTCGTTCTCGTTTTCAGTTGGTTTTAGAGGACGGTAAAAGTATAATTGCCCGTAAAGTAGTTTTAGCTATCGGAAGCGGTGAACTTCAGCTTCCAGAGTGGGTCGATAAAATAAGTGGCGATCGTCCTTTGGATCGATTGTGTCATTCTGTGGAAGTAGATTTACGACATCTCAATTTAGCCCGAGAGAGAATTTTAGTCATTGGTGGTGGATTGACTAGCGCACATTTAGCGATCGGGGCAATTAATCTCGGCGCAAAAGTGACTCTCATGACGAGAAAGTCTTTGCAAGAAAAAATCTTCGATACCGATCCTGGTTGGTTAGGGCCAAAATACCTCAAAGATTTTCACGCAGAAACAGATTGGCATTTACGCTGGCAAATGATTCAAGAAGCACGCAATGGCGGTTCGATCCCCCCTGAAATGATGTTGCAATTAAGAAGGGCATCCCGTGAAGGAAAGATTGTTTTAAATCAAAATTGTCAAGTCAGTTCGGCTATTTGGCAAAATGATAATTGGCAAGTCAACTGTGAAGATAATAGCAAACATCAATTTAACCGAATCTGGTTGGCAACGGGAACTAAATTAGATGCTAGGGATCTTCCCTTATTGAAAGATGTCCTCCAAGTTTACCCTACCGAAATAGTTAACGGCTTGCCAGTACTAGATGACTATTTGCGTCTACCAAAGTCGAATTTTTTTATTATGGGGGCTTTAGCTGCTTTGCAGATTGGCCCCGTCGCGAGAAATATTGCAGGAGGAATAAAAGCTTGCGATCGCATCGTTCCTGCTTTAATTAAACCTAGTTTAGTCTCTATTTAAGTTATCTTGAACTCGAATCAAACAACACCAGAACCCTAGCCAAAGGGATAACAATTTTTTAATTTTGCTGTTGATTTTGACAGGCATGACATAAGCCAAAAAATTCGAGAGTGTGATAAAAAACTTTGAAATTTTCGCCCTGACATAGCTCAACAAGCTGTCGCTCGATCGGACAAGTATCGATGGAGAGGGATCTCCCGCAACCAATACAATTTAAATGATGTTGATGAGATTTTCTAATTAAACTGTAAAAAGATTCACCTGTTGGACTTACTCTTTCTTGGATTGTCCCCTCTAATTTTAAAGCTTTCAATCCTCGATAAACCGTTGCTAGTCCTAGTGTTTCTCCTCGCTCGCGTAATTTTATATATAGGTCTTGAGCGTTAATTTCTCCTTGTAATTGTTTGAGAAGGGAGAGAATTTGTTTTTGACTGTTGGTTCGTCGAACGGACATAAAAACTACTTGTTCGTAATATCAAATATAAATTTTAAATTTTGTAATGATTATCATTATAATACTTATTGGCA
>CAYWIH010000245.1:0-2989 GCA_964458305.1 uncultured bacterium
AATGCGTACCAGCGTACCGTTTTCCCTTCTTTATCGGGAATTAAAGGTATAGCTACTGATGCAACGAGAGGAAATAAAATTAACGTAGTGAGCCAAGGAAATTGTGTACCAATCATACGATCAGGTAAATATTGTTTTGTCTTTATGTACTTATGTTACAGCAGAAAAGTGGCAAAAGCAAGACAAAAACTAAATTTTTTTTAAGATTTGGTTAAAAAGAGTTAAAGAGAAGTAAAAAAGAAATATCGGGAGAAAATTTAAGTTAGTTAGAAAAAATCTTTATTTTTGCTTTTATTTAAGCTAATTTGTTGATAATTAAGCTGTTTTTCAGGTTCAAAAAAGTTTTTATTGTGAACGCTGGATCTAAGAACCAGAAAACCTATATTAAAGAAGTCGATCGATCTATAAGAATTTATACCTAAAATTATATGAAAAATCAAAATTTTGAAGAGCCAGTAATCGAAAATAAAGATAAAGCTCTTAAAACTATGCGATCGCTGAGCTATTTATTAGATGATGCGATCCCTATTCCGGGAACTCCTTACCGTATCGGGATAGATCCTTTATTAGGACTGATTCCTGCTGGTGGAGATTATTTATCGGCATTTTTTTCGGCTTATATTGTCATCCAAGCGGCGCGTATGGGGGCATCGAGAGCCACCTTATCTCGGATGGTATTTAATATTGTTATCGATACTTTAGTTGGCACTGTACCGATGTTGGGAGATTTATTCGATTGTGCTTGGAAGGCTAATAATAAAAATATTGAATTGCTTGAAAAGGCTTTTAAATCTCCAGATAGAACTAAAAAAGCTGATTGGTTGTTTCTGATTTTATTGTTAGCCAGTTTATTATTAGTAGTATTTGTGACGGCAGGAATTAGTTTATTTATTTTGACTTCGTTATTTAAGATTATTTTTAGTTCCTGAAAATTTTAATTAGAACTAAAATAACTGTTAATTTAAAGTCTCTGGCAGGATCAGATAGGTTAATTGAGAATTTTCTTGACCTGCGATTCCCTCCCTTAATTTATTCCATTGATGAAAAGTAATTCCTAGCTGTTTAATTGTTTTAACTTCTAATTGATAGCCTTGAAAACGTCGCTCGGTTTCTATTAAAGATTCCATTGTTGCGATTGCTTGAGGAATGCGATCGCCTAGATCGATTTTAGGATTTTTATTTAACCAATTAAAGCGATTATCCCAAATAGCTGAAGGTAAAGAATTTAACCATTTATTTTCATTTTGTGCCAAGGCAAATAAATCTTCTCTTAACAGCTCGAACAAAGAATTTTCGTTCCAAACTGGATCGATCCATTGATATATTTTAGTAAGTCTAGTCAGATCGATCGATCCTTTAAATCGGGGATGCAAATATACTGCAGGATTGTCGGTTAAAAGTAATTCAAGATATTTTTTAATCCGATCGCGAATTATTTTAGATCCGGCTTGAAAGCGGCGATTTGCTGTTTCAAATTCTTCTAATTCTAAATAACAACGAACTTCTGCTAAATAAGCTAAAGCTAAACTCAGCAAATATTCAGTAACAACTTGAGAAGTTTCTGCTAAATCTTCATTTACAAATGCTAAATAATGTTGTTCTGCTTCTAAAAAACGGTTGATAGCTTGCAAGGCACTGCTGCGACGATTTTCTGGCTTGCTCATCGTAAAAGCATTCACAGCTAATTCTAATGCAGCGCGAAAATTAGCATAATAATTTAGATCTAATTTGCGATCGATTTTATTTAATAAATCTTGGCTTTCTTGGAGATTTTGCTCTATTTCTTTGAGTCTTTTTGATATAATTGCAAAACTCATTACTGAAACACCTAAATTCAGCACGCTGGCATTAGAACTTAATTCTAAAACTGATTCGACATTTTGCCAATCTGTTGATAATGGATCGTTTTCTCGCAAACAAGTAACAATTTTTTGTGTTGTTACTTCTTGAATTACTCCGCCAAATCTTTGTAAAGTTCCATCGATAAGTCCTTGAACGATCGCGTCGGTAAGTACGGAAGTTACTTGAATTTTATCCATTTCGGTAGTTTATTTTTTGATTGGAGATAAATCTATAATCTCAGGAAGTTCGCCATATTGTCTAGCAATTATTTTAGACATTAATTTTACTAAAACACCAGGCAAGATAGTTTCTTCAGTATTTTGTATCTCTGGAAGAGTCCGCCATTGAGTATCTTTAATAACTTTTTTTTCTGCGATCGCAAGAGAACGATCGCTAATATTTGTTTTTACAGTTCTGGCAACAATAAAAGTTTCCCGCATTAAAGTTACTTCGCCTTTATTTATATTTAAATAAAAAAAGCTCGTTATCTAGTTAGAGAACGAACCCGATCGCATCAATATTATATTTTTTATCCTTATTTTTTAAAGTAGCATTATAATAGTCGATCGAATAATATTAATTATTTTTAGTAAATGCGATCGAAAAATTATATCGCACAAAGTGCCGGATTTTCTTGGTTGACTGCGGATAAATATTCTTCTAATGCTAATGCTGCATCTTTATCGAATCCATAATAAGAATTAGTGACAACAACTTTAGTTTCTGATGGATAATATTCTCTGCGATCGTTAATTGCCACCCAATCATCTGCCGATGCATTTTGAAGCTTTAAAAATTCTTGTATCTCTTTATAGCGATAATCGAGATAGACATCATCATTTTCCGAATCTAATAAAGGCGTAAATCCTATTATTCTAGCGGCAATATTTTGCGAGAAAAAACTCTTAACTGCTTCCAATGTAAACAGATCTCGCCAAGATGAAGAAATTCCTACTAAAACATCTGGATGCGCTTCTAAAATATCTTCAAATAATTTCAAGCAGATCGGATCGAATTTCAAAAACATATCTTCGTTTGCATTTGAACTATCGAAATTTTTTTCAGGTACGAGAACTCCATCAATATCTAGAAAAACCCACATTATTTTTAATTTTATCTATTTAACTAGTTTTATTAAATTATAGAA
>CAYWIH010000246.1:0-2946 GCA_964458305.1 uncultured bacterium
TTTTAGTTCCTGGCTATGTTGTCCAGGATTCTTTTTTTTCGCTCACATTTAGATACTAATGCACATAAAAGTAAAAAACCATATAAAAACCTATAAAAACCTTTATTGTGAGCAATTTTTTTTTATTAAAGGAAATTGGAGTTTTTTAAAGTAAAAAAGATTGACTAAAGCGTAACTCTAAAATCCTCTCAAAAAATAACTAGAGCTTTTAAGAGGATTTTAGATTGACTAAAAAGTAACTCTAAAATCCTCTTGAGTTGATTAAAACGTAACTCTAAAACCCTTTAAAAAACTTTATCGAGAAATAGATTATTAAGCTAAAATAAACTCTTAGATCGATTCTTAAGTTAATCTTAAAGTAATTGTAAATTATGATTGTTAGTATAAGTTTATTTAATCATTTAATAGAGACTAACCCGATACAGGCAACAGAAGAAGATATTGCGATCGATATGATATTGGATGTTATTGCTGAGTTAATCGAGGAGAACGAGCAAAAACATTTGACTAATACTCAGATACACATCTTTAAATCACTTTGTAGAAATAAACCCGCTACTTACGAAGAGATTGCGGAAAGATTGAATATGAGCGAGCAAGGGGTGACGGCGGCTGGAATAGGAATGTACAAAATATTAAACAATATACTAGAAACAAGAGGTAAGATTAATAAAAAAAATTTCCACAGTACAGCAATTCCCGCGATTTATAATCTTGTCCGCGAACGCATTAAAATTAAAACTTTAGAACCATCAAACTCATTTAAAGTCAATAATTTAGAACAAAAGGTTACATTGACTCCACCACAAGTTTTAAATAGTCGCTCGATAAATCTCCAAACTATTGATAAACCAGAAACAGAGAAACAAATGCCTTCTCTGGAAGAAGACTTAAATAATAATATTTCAACGCAAATAATCTTAGAGTCGGCAAATATTCCTCTCGATCTAAGCTCAAAATTTTACGTCGCACGAAAAGAAGATAAAGTAGCTCTAAAATATATTGAGCAACCTAGAGCCATAATTCGATTACAAGGAAAAAGGAAAAGTGGAGCTACTTCCTTAATTGGTCGTCTGACTCACCACGCTCAAGATTTAAGTGGTGATAAAGTCGTTCTGATTAATTTCAAAAGTATCGAGCCGAATAGTATAAAGTCATCACAATCGCTGATAAAGTGGATTGTCCAAGAAATTGAAGATCAATTGGGAATTACGGATTGTATTGAAGAAATCTGGAAAGATTCGAGAGCTAAAGCCTCAGCTAAAAAATATTTCTTAAGATATCTACTAAAAGAATTATCGAGTTCCTTGATAATAATTTTCGATCGACTAGACATCATTTTCGATCCTCAAAAAGCTGAATCTAAGGAAATCAAAGCTGCTCAAACCTTATTTTCTGAAGTAAGGACTTGGATAGACGCTTCTAGTACAAATGATTTATGGTTGAAAATCAAATATATTATTGTGGAAGGAGAAAATGAGATAGATATGCCAAGTGGTGTTTCTCCTTTCAATTTGGGACGACGGATTGTCTTAAATAATTTTTCTCAAGAAGAAATAATAGATTTGGCAAAGCGACACGGACTAAATTGGTCTAAAGATGAACTCAATTGCTTGCAAACTAAATTAGAAGACAATTTTGGACACCCCCAACTAACTCGACTCATATTGAATTATACGATCGAAAATAAATTGAGCTTCGATCGTTTACTTAAAATAGATTTTGAAGCTACCAAACCCTTTCAAGAATGCATCAATTTATTGAAAGGGTAAATAAATAAAATGTTAGAAAAGTCTTAGAACTGAGATTAAAAAGCTTTAGTTAAAAATGATTCCTTTCTATTGACTAAAATTTTTACTCTCAGTTTTGTTTTATTCAATTGTTTTTAAATTATGCTCGACCCAATCTAGATTAAAAATAGACTGATAAATTTTATTGAAAAGTTTGAGACGATTGTTTTCAACTTTAATTATACCAATTATCAATAACTCTAATTGTTCTCTCGAACCAGCAAAAAAGATAACTTCTTTATCTAATAAAACATTTTGATATATTGTCAATAGAATTTTCGGTGATATCTTATTTTTAAGTACATATTTTTGAATAGTGGATAAATGCCCAGTCTCATCCTGGTGCTGCCAATTATTAATTATCTTAGTTTCGACTAAATTAGTAATCCATTCTTTTTCATTATTTGTAGTAACATTATCCTCGGCTAGTTTAACTAAACTACAAACTAACTGTGTTAAAAAGGGTTGTCCTCCAGTCCACTCTAATATCTCTTGCATTACGACTTGAGGATTCTCGCATTTTTCCTTAAAACCATCTATTAAAGGCCAAGTATTTTCTAGCTTTAATCCAGATAACCTAATACTTTTGCCCACATTAAAAGGAGTTATTTGGGGATCGTCAACTAAATTAACTGGAAGAGCAGCACCAATGAAAACAAAAGATATTCGATTAAATTCTGGACGATGAGACCGAGAATTGTAAAAATATCTAAGCATTCCAAAAAAGTCATTCACGGAAAAAGGTAAATTTCTAACACTATCAATTTCTTCTATAAAAATAATAATATTACTTTTAACTTGAGGTAATAAAATTTTTTCAAAAAAGTATTTGAATTCACGAATTGGCAACGAACTCGATATATTATCTAACCAATCTTCAATTTCATCTGTCACCAATTCTGAAAAATTATTATATATTAATCCAGCTAAAAATTCCTCATACCATTCCGATCTACTAATATCTTCAGAGCCAAGAGACTGAATATCAACTAATGCACATCTATAGCCTTCGGATTTTAATCGATCGGCAACACGAACTCTTAAACTCGATTTGCCCATTTGTCTTGCATTTAGAATATAGCAGTAATTACCCCTTCTTAAATTTTCATATAACTCCTTATCAGCGTCTCTCTCAACGTAACTTGGAGCATTTGGG
>CAYWIH010000247.1:0-2934 GCA_964458305.1 uncultured bacterium
TTTTAAGTAAGTCTTGGATGATTTTATGACCCAGTGGTTGCCCCATAGTTTGTAACTGGTAAGAAGCTTGTTGCAAACTTTCCATCAATAATCTAGCTTGTGCTTTTTCGTCTTCAGAGAGTTGAATTTTTTCTATGTTTATTAACCGCTCGTGAAATTCTCCCAATACTGTTTGAAGGATGCCAGTGTCTTTTTCCTCGTCGTATCTATCAAGAATCGCCCACTCTCCTTGATGCTCTTTTCCTTTTATCCTTACCACATCATTGTGTTGAAATTTAGCTTCTTTTTTTCTTCTTTCTCTTTCCCATGTATCCATTAGAAATACCGCCTCTTTTATGTTATGTTTTTGTAAAACTTTATCTAGTTCGTTTGCTTGCTCTAATCGATCGTTTTGTTTGAAAGAATCTATCTGCTTATTGACTTTATCTAAATCTTTTACTTGGTTTAAAGCTGCATTAAATGACTTATTATTTAAGGTATCTTTGAGAGCCTTTGCTGCACTTAATTTACCACTAGATTTTAGTTTGTCGATCGTTTGAACTACTTTTTTACCTTTAGAATACGTTCTCCCAGTTATACCAAGATGTTCTACAGCCACATCTCTTGACTGTGGATTTCTTTTCCTTTGATTTTCTTGGCTACCTTGAGGAAAATTTTCCTTACTCCATTGATTTTGTTTCCCCGCTTCTTGCTTCAAAGCTGCTTTTCTAGCTTCAATCTCTTCTCTGAGTTGACCTTCGCGAACTAATTCTTCGTTAGTTTTAATTCGAGATGCGTTAGAAAGTAAAAATGCTTCTATTTCATCAATTTCATCTTCATATTCTTCGACTCTAACTTCTACCAATTCGATATTTAGTCGAAGACAACATTCGAGACGAGAATTACCAGAAATAGTTTTACCATCTTTGGTAATTACTAAAGCATCTATTCGACCCGATTTTTTGATATCTGCTAAAAGTGGTTCAATATTATGCTC
Organism: uncultured bacterium; assembly: GCA_964458305.1. Taxonomy (GTDB): domain Bacteria; phylum Cyanobacteriota; class Cyanobacteriia; order Cyanobacteriales; family JASJDA01; genus JASJDA01. Next base: position 977 of record CAYWIH010000247.1, read on the forward strand.
GTCATAGATTTGCTCGTTAAGTGGATGTTTTCGTAAGTCTTTTACTTTAGCAAAAGTTTTTCTATCTCGATAGATTAATTCGATCGGTTTTGATACAATATCTTTTAATATCAGTGCTTTAATTTCTGCTTCTTTTTGAAGAAGCTCTAAGTTATCTTCCAGCCAGAGTATTGTTTGTCCGTCATCGAGTTTTATTGTTACTCGAATCGAATCTGCAAATACTTCTGGCTTTTTTATGACAACTCCTTCTTGCCCTACTGAAACATTAGTTATCGCCGAAGAAACATAAGTTATCACAATGCGATCGTCTAACTTAGTCTTAAAATAAATTGGCTCTAAATCTTGAGGGTCGTACCAAAAATTTCCCAGTCCTTCGATGTGAACTTCGACCTTACCTGCATTTTTTCTCGTTCCCTTTGCAGTTATAACCATGCCGATTTTACCTTGGCGCGATTGCGAACCACCTACAATCCTAACCAGCGTTTGTTCTTTCATTACTATTGCAATTTTTGAATTAATTCTGAATATTTTGCCCAATAGAGATACAATGAATTGAGGCGATAATTATCGCCTCAATAGCATCATTTAAAATTCGTCATTGTCAAGGTTAGAATGAGATCGATCTTCGTTTAAAATGAGGTTGAAACTAAATCTAATTGCACTGTGAGGATCTGGGAAATACTCTAAATCTAAATTGTTTCCGTGATTGATAGTAGCTAAACAATCTTCTGGAGTTAAATTAACTTTTATTAGCCAATTTTCGTTCTCGATATTGTAGTGATACAAATCTTGACTAGCAAAAAATTTTATTCCAGCTTCTTTTACTTTTCTGTGGTTGTCTACTAACCAAATTAAAGCCAACGTCGGTGTTTTCTGCTGACTCTCGGCTGCTCCGAATTGTAGATCGGCAATAGCTTTCCAATTCCCAATCCCTGGTTTGATAATGCCTATCCTCTGATTCTCTAGTTTTACTCCGTATCTTCGGTGTCTTCTGCTGAGCTGAACCAGTACCAGTTTTATACCAGCTTTTAAGGCTTTCTTAGGCTGGATTAGGTGATCGGAGGTCTTTGAATTAACTCGAGTTAATTCTCTCGGGATAAAATTCCGTTGTATCTGAATCTGTGAGATCATAGTGTTTAATTAATGTTTCAATTTTGAGAGCGAGGGAAGAGCTATATCCGCTTGCTCTCATTCTTTTTGTTACAAAAGTCATTATGCTTTGATAGAGCTAAAACCTTTGTATAGTAACAATAATATCATATGAGTTAACAAAATAAGCAAAATAGTTTGACTTGTAATTTTTATTTATAAAATAAAAAAAACCTGTTTTACCAGCTATACTGATAGAAAGGTGAAATTATGGGAAGACCACGGAAATACAAGGATTTATACGGGGCACAAACAGTTTATTTACAAACTCCCAAAGGTAAAGCAGCCAGATCGAGATACGAAAATTCACAAAAGAGACTCGCCCAACAACGCGAATGGGCAAGGAATAAACGTGGGACAATTGTTGATAAGCGACAATGGTTTATCAATAATTATGGCGATCCAGATCTAGTTTTAACCAATCTAAAGGATGAAGAACAGAAAAGAGTGATCGAGCTTTATTATGGATTGACTGGTGCTAAACCAATCAATCAAACTGAGATCGGTGAAATTTTAAATAAACCCCAGCCCTCAATTTCCAGAATTCTCCGCAATGCTCGCAAACAACTTACCCCTTTAAAACAATCCGCTTCCGAACCCTCTCAGGAATTAGAAGCAGCCAAATCGCAATCTTGAATAATAAACTAAGCTTTGAGCTATTCGACCCACCAAAAGCTGTTAAATTGACAAATTTCGCGCTTTTCGCATTAAATTCATATATGAGGCGATCGCAGTAGAGATTGGCTTGTAAAACCTTGAATTAAAAGAAAAAATCCGCCCCTCCCTCCTCCTGCATCCTGCAAAGGAGC
>CAYWIH010000248.1:0-2920 GCA_964458305.1 uncultured bacterium
AATATATTTTTCGATCGAGTTCTTTTTATTTTTGAAGTTTCTATGGAGATTTAATGAGGATTGGTAATATAAAATTGAGATCTAAATTATTAATTAGACCCTAAAATTTTGTAAGATAAAAGTTTCTGCTAGCTAGAAAATAAGTTATTTTTCTAAATAGCTAACAAGTTAATTGTTGCCAGTTATGCATTGCAAACAAATTACACCGTTGCCAAAGAAATTTATTGGCTTTTATATTTACTGTAAAGATTTTTCGTCAAGAAACCGAAAAGATCGGGCTGCTTGAGAATCGATAATAAAATTATTCTGACACAATATATTAGTTTAATATTATTAGAAAAATTTTGCCAGAATATAATAATCAGTCTCTAAAATATCCAACTCAGTTATGGTACAAGCACCGAGAAAAATAGCAACGGAAGAATTAGCAAAACTGGCGATCGATAAAATTCGTCAAGCTGGCTGCGAATATGGTGAAATAAGACTTTGTAACTACCGCACTCGAAGATTAATGGCCCGCGATCGCTCTTTAAGCAGACTATCAGACGATATCAGTTCTGGTTTTGGGGTGCGAGTACTTCATAATGGTGCTTGGGGTTTTGCCGCATCTCACCGCAAAACTAGCGAAGAAATAGCCAGAATAGTCGCTCTTGCTGTAGACATAGCAAAAGGCAGCCACCTGACGCAAGCAGAACCAGTAAAATTAGTCCCAGTCGCAGCATATCAAGATACTTACATTAGCCCGATCGAAATAGATCCTTTTGAGATCTCGATCGAAGAAAAAGCAAAACTACTTTTAGATATTAACGAAAAATTACTGGCATACGAAGATAAAGGCATCAAAAAAGCCTATTCTTTTTTAACCTTCACCAAAGAAGAAAAAACTTTCGCTTCTACTGTCGGATCTTTAATCAAACAAACTATTTACCGCAGCTATCCCGGATATGGATGTACTGCAATTAAAAATGGCGACGCACAAAGTCGCAGCTACGATCGCCCCCCTTTAAATATTGGTTACGAACATATTGACAAACAAGACCTTTTAAGTAATATCGATCGAGTTGCTAATGAGGCGATCGAGAAGGTTGACGCACCAGAAGCACCTTCGGGCATCCGCACTAATTTAATTCTCAAACCAAGCAACCTCTTTTTAACCATTCACGAGTCTGTCGGACACCCCACGGAATTGGATCGAGTCTACGGTTACGAGGCTAATTTTGCGGGTACTAGCTTCGCTACCACAGATAAACTCAACAAACTTCAATATGGCGCACCCTGGGTCAATTTTGTCGCCGATCGCACCCAACCCCACGGACGCAGTACCCTCGGTTACGACGATGAAGGAGTGCCTGCACAAAAGTGGTATGTTGTCAAGGATGGCATTTTAGTCGATTATCTTACCGATCGAGAAACAGCCTACAGATTAGGACGCAGTAGTAGTAATGGTAGCGCGTATGCTGACAGTTGGTCGAGCGTGCCGATGGTTCGCATTCCCAATTTAGGTTTAGAAGCTGGTAAAGCAGGTGGCAGCCATACAGCTAGTTTAGAGCAAATGATTGCCGATACGGAAGAGGGGATCTTAATCGATGGTATTGGGAGTTTTTCGATCGACCAACAAAGACGTAATTTCCAATTCGGTGGCGATGCATTTTGGAAAGTAGAAAAAGGTAAAATTGTCGGGATGTTAAAAAATGTAACTTACCATTCGATGACTACCGATTTTTGGAACAGTATCGACGCGATCGGAGGAGAAGATGAATGGGAGCAATGCGGTGCTAATATGTGCGGTAAAGGCGAACCGATTCAAATTGCTCAAATGACTCATGCTTGCGTACCAGTCAGAGCCAAAGATATTCAAATTGGGAGAACTAATTAGAGGTCGTTAATTTAGAGTTGGTTTGAGATAATAAAAATTTGAAGTTAAATAATAATTTAATTACCTCTGACCTGATTATATCCACCGAGCGGGATCTACTTTATAATATTCTTTTAAAAGATGGTAAATATTACTAAGATCTCGCTCCATTTCTTGAGATTTTTCAAAAAAAGTCTCTGTAGCGACTGCAAAAAATTCGGCTGGGTTGGTAGCCCCATAAGGATTCATCACAGTTTTTTTCTTACTTTCTAGATCTGAAATTAATCGTTTGTATTCTGTTGTAAAAAATTTTGCCCAAGTTAGATAATCTCTTTTTCTGGGTAATATCGGCACGCCATTAGCAATACCATCTTCTTGGTCTAATTGATGGGCAAATTCATGTAAAATTACGTTATGTCCGTCTTTTAAATGATTTAAATCGTATTTTATTTGCTCCCAAGAAAGTATCACTAAATCCTTAGAATGGGACTCTCCTAGTCTAGTTTCTTTTGATTCTTCAACGATATAATCTCCAAAAGATTCGGTAGTTCTTACTATATATCCAGTCGGATAAACTAAAATCGAGCGCAGTTTTGGATAGTATTCTTCTCGTTCGTTTAAAAGTAGCAAACAAGCGATCGCGGCGATAGTTACTCTAATTTCATCGTTAATTTCTACTCCATTGCAGCCAATGAACTGTTTTTCGGCAATAAATACTTGAATGTGTCCTTTGAGTTTTTCTTGTAAAACTTTGGGAAGAGATTTATAAATAAGAATATTTTTTCTAATAATGAATTTCCATCTTTCTGGAAAAGGTCTATTTCTAAGACGATCGCGTCTAAATTTAATGATTGTTGGCAATAATAAAACCAGACAAATTAAAAGAAAAGCGATCGCTAGTAAAATAATAGTTTGAATCATTATAATTTTGAAAAAATATTTATTTTTGCTTTTTTAATGGGTTTTAATAAAAATTAGATCTTTTGCAACAATAGGCTAAAGATCCGAATCGCTCATATTTTTATATTCTAGCTATCTTAAATTGCAGGTAAATTTTAATTTTTT
>CAYWIH010000249.1:0-2904 GCA_964458305.1 uncultured bacterium
TCTTTAAAAAATGTCAGCGATCTTTTGATTAGCAATTTGAGTTATATCGAATGTTTTCCGATTCTACCCCAGCAGAAAACTTTTCTCATACCTTCATCAATTAAAGAAGAACTCAGAATCGCTTATATCTTCGTTCAATTTCACGAAAAATTAGATAAAGTCCAATTACTTGGATTTATCCGGGCAAAATCTCCTTTGAGTGGTGCAGAAGAAATTTCTCTACAACAACTAGAACCGATCGATAATTTAATCGATTATCTTTATCAGCTCGAAATCGGTACGGAAGTATTAACTATTGACAATCGCATTGCAACTTATTTGAGTGAAAAATTATCCTCCGAGCGTGCTGCGGAAATTGTCGCCCAGTTCTTACGCATTTTTAACTTAGAAAGTTCTTCAGAACAACTCCAGCAAGCAACCGAGATTTTAGATTTAACTATCCTACCGGAAAACCTATCAATAGAAAAGGAAGTATTAGCGCAAAAAATTGCCGAAAATTTAGCTCCTGTTTGGCACTATCAAGTTCCTGTTTGGCAACAACCAGCTCGTACCCCCGAACCCGAACTCTCAATTCTGAGATGGTTGTCTCAAGGTGTCGATGAATTAGCAAATAGTATAGGTTGGATGCGCTTAGATTGGGAAGGAGCTTTAGTTGGTGCTAGAGCTACTAACCAAGAACAAAACGAAAAAAATCAATATTTATTGACTCGCCAGTTACAAATTTCAGGTCAAACTTATGAATTACAAATTATTCCTCTCAACCTTAAAGATTCCGAAAGTACTTGGCGATTTCAATTGAGAAATGCTACACCTGGTGGTTTTATTCCTGGTGGTTTTAAGTTAAAACTTTTAAGTGAAAGTGGTGAAGATTTTCCAGATAATTCGGATTTTGCCGCTACCGCAACAACAGAATTATATCTCGATATCACTGTTGAATCTGGAGAAGGTTTAATTTTAGAAACTGAACCTGCCCCTGATAATTATTCTCCAGATATTTTGCGTTTTTAAACCATTTTAATATTGAAATAATTATGCCAAAAACTGTAGGAAAAAGACAAGAACTTCTAAGCGGAGAAGCTAAACTCTGGATTATTTTAATTGGTGTTAATCACTATCTCGATGAGGCAATTCAAGATCTCAGTTACAGTGCGATCGATTGTCAAAAGTTAGCCGATGCTCTTAACGATGCTACTCAACCTTTTCGCGACAAACAAGCCTTTATCTATCACGATTTTGCTCTCGACCAGCGCAATTTACCTACTTTAAATAATCTCGAAACAAGTCTCAAAGAACTTCAAAATGCTCGGGATAACGATACCGTAATCATTTATTTTAGCGGTCATACTTATTTAGACAAAACAACTGACAGACCTATTCTCTGTTTGCGAGATACTAAAACTGAGCCTGTCCTCGATAATAATGACTTTGCTATTATTCCCGAAACCGGTTTAAAAGTCGAAGATTTACTAAATAAATATTTGGTCAATTGCAATGCTCAACAGCAAATAGTTTTACTAGACTCTTGTCATAGTGGCGGACTTTCTTTTAAAGGATTAACTTTAAAAGAAAAAGCTGTTTCTCCTACTACCAAAATAGATAATAGCATCCCTCAATTAATTCAGCTTTTCCATGATAAGGCACAAAACTCTCGAGGTTTTTATGGTATTCTCTCTTGTGATAAACAAGAAAAATCCTTAGAATTCCCCGAATTGGGCCATGGTCTATTTACTTATTTTTTAATTAAAGGTTTAGCCGGAGAAGCCGCAGATGACGACGGCATTATCGATGCCGATCGCTTATATCGTTATGTTTATTATCGCACTCTCGAATATATCGATAAGTCGAATCAATTTGTCAGGTTTTACAATCAGCAGCAACGCAGTGTCGCTAAAACTAACAAACAAAGGCAAGAAATTCCCTTACAAACACCTCGTCGTATTGTCGAAGGTAGTGGTGAGTTTTTGATTGGATTGAGTCCAATTCAAAAGCCCCAACAATCTCGTCGAGTCGCATTAGTTATTAATGGCTTATCTGTTGATAAGACTTCGATCGAGCTTTGTCGCTCCTTACAAACTAAAGGTCAATTTGAACTTCTACCCTGCCTCGATCGCTACGAAACTGTCAAAGAAAATATTGAGAATAGTTTATCTTCTTCTACAACTCAAACTATTCTTATTTATCTGCGAGGCAAAATAGAACAAACACCAGAAGGAACAAATTTATTAAGATTGGGAAATGAAATTCGCTTGTCTCGCGATTGGTTGTCCGAACAATTAAGGGATTCTCCCATTTCTCAAAAAATAATCATTCTTGATTGTCCCGAAGCTACTAAGATCGAGAAATGGGTCAAAACATTACAGTTAGGAGTCGATTCGCAACAATGTATCATTGCTGCTGCTCCTTCTACTGACTCTTCGGAAAGTTTTACTCAAACTTTGATAGATGTTTTGTCAGAAGAGACAACTGGCTTAACCGCCACCCAATTAATTAGTCAATTACAGAAACAAGTATCTCTGCAACAACAATCTAAAAGTCAAGAAATTCAGCTATTTTCTTGGATTTCGGGTGCTACCGGAATTATCGATATTTTATTAGCCGACAAAAACGAGCGAGTTTTCGATGCTGGAATTTGTCCTTATAAAGGTCTTGAAGCCTTCACTCAACAAGATGCTTTATTCTATTACGGTCGCGAAGAACTCAGACAAGAAATTTTACAAAAATTAGAACAAACCTCTTTCTTAGCTGTAGTCGGTGCTTCTGGCAGTGGTAAATCTTCTTTGGTACAAGCGGGTGTTTTACCTAAAATTGTCAAGTCAGGTTTGTATTTTCCTCAACATAATCTGGTCAGAAACTGTCACACTGTTACTTTACAGCCTGGTAAAAATCCGATTCATGCTTTAGCTA
>CAYWIH010000250.1:0-2804 GCA_964458305.1 uncultured bacterium
AGTTGGCTCGAAATAAAAAAAGAAAGAGTAAATCATAATGGTGACATTATGAATCGTCTCACTTTAGGGAGAGGAGAACGTCAAAAAGCAATAATAGGATCGAAAAAATGACTAAGAAACCTTTTTAACAAAACGCAGGAGGCAATAAATGGTCACCGCAACAAGACCGGAACAAAAATTAAAAATCGGTTCGACTCGATTGCTGATCGATAATGAATGGGTAGAAAGCGTATCCGGGAAACGCTTTGAAACTATTAACCCAGCTACAGGAGAAGTTATCTGTGATGTAGCCGAAGCAGACGCAGCCGATGTCGATAAAGCAGTAGCAGCAGCAAGAAGGGCTTTCGATCGAGGTCAATGGCGAGATATGTCTGCAACTAAAAGAGGGGAGTTACTCTATAAATTAGCCGATCTGATCGAAGCAAACAAAGAAGAATTAGCGCGTCTAGAGACATTAGATAACGGCAAACCCCTCAGCGAAGCTCTCAATTCCGATTTACCATTAGTTATTGCTTGCTATCGTTATTATGCTGGCTGGGCCGATAAAATTCAAGGTAAAACCATTCCCATTCAAGGAGACTATTTCTGTTACACTCGTCACGAACCCGTCGGAGTCATCGGTCAAATTATTCCCTGGAATTTTCCCCTTTTAATGCAAGCCTGGAAACTAGCCCCAGCCTTAGCAGCAGGAAATACAGTAGTCCTTAAAACAGCCGAACAAACACCCTTATCAGCTCTGCGAGTGGGAGAATTAATCTTAGAAGCTGGTTTTCCCCCAGGAGTAGTTAATATTTTATCCGGTTACGGCCCTACTGCAGGAGGAGCGATCGCCCGTCATCTCGATATCGATAAAGTCGCTTTTACAGGTTCTACCGAAGTTGGCAAACTAATTATGGAAGCCGCAGCTAAAAGCAACCTCAAACGGGTAACTTTAGAATTGGGGGGTAAAAGTCCTAATATTGTCTTTGCCGATGCCGATCTCGATCGCGCGATAGCAGGCTCTCACGATGCTTTATTCTTTAACCAAGGACAATGCTGCTGCGCCGGATCGCGAGTCTTTGTAGAAGAAAAATGTTACGACGAATTTATTGCTAAAACAGTCGAACAAGCTAAAAAACGTATCGTCGGCGATCCTTTCGATCTTAATACCAGCCAGGGGCCGCAAGTAACTCGAGAACAGTTCGATCGAATTATGGCTTATATCGAGTCGGGAATGCGCGACGGAGCAAATTTACTTTGTGGTGGCAAACAAGTCGGAGATAAGGGCTATTTTATCGAGCCTACCGTCTTTGAGGCTAAAGATGATATGACCATCGCTGTCGAAGAAATTTTCGGCCCCGTCATGAGCGTTATGAAATTTAAAAGTATCGAGGAAGTAATCGATCGCGCCAACAAAACTATGTACGGTTTGGCTGCTGCTGTTTGGACGCAAGATATTAATAAAGCTTTAGCAATTTCTAATAAAGTTCGCGCTGGTACTGTTTGGGTTAATTGTTACGATGTTTTTGATGCTGCCGCTCCTTTTGGCGGTTTCAAACAATCGGGTATCGGTCGCGAATTGGGCGAATACGGCTTGCAGCAATATACTGAAGTCAAAACCGTTACCGTTAAATTATAGTCTCGATCGATCTTTTTTTTAGTTCGATTTAGATCGGCGATCGCTGCTGTCGATCGCCGTTATTTAGTTAGTCCAAAAACATCTTTAATAAAACAAAAAATCGCGAGTAAATTAAATATGGAAAGCCGCAATCTCGGAACTTCACAGATACAAATTACTCCCATTATTATGGGGACTTGGCAAGCAGGAAAAAGAATGTGGGTGGGAATTGAAGATAACGAAACAATTGCCGCAATTCAAAAAGCATTCGCAGCCGGAATTACTACCGTCGATACTGCTGAAGTATATGGAGAAGGACATTCCGAAAAAATAGTAGCTGCTGCTTTATCAAAAGTGCGCGATCGGGTTGTTTATGCTTCTAAAGTATTCGCCAATCATCTTAAATATGACTTGGTAATTGAAGCTTGCGATCGCTCTTTAAAAAATCTCAATACCGACTATATCGATTTATATCAAATTCACTGGCCTTCTGGAACTTGGAACAGCGAAATAGTTCCTATCTCCGAAACAATGGCAGCATTAAATAAACTAAAAGATGAAGGTAAAATTAGATCGATCGGCGTTTCTAATTTCTCTTATTCCCAATTAGAAGAAGTTTGTAAATACGGAGTTATAGATAGTTTGCAGCCTCCCTATTCTTTATTTTGGCGAAAAATAGAACGAGATAAAACTAGAGATTACTGCGTAGAAAATAATATTTCAATTTTGGCTTATTCTCCTTTAGCTCAAGGTTTATTAACCGGAAAATTCGGTAAAGACCATCAATTTGCTGAAGGCGATCATCGCGCTAAAAATAAACTATTTTATATTAAAGAAAATTACGATCGAGTCCAAGCTGCATTAGAAAAATTAAGACCGATCGCCGCCAAAAATAACTGTAGTCTCGCTCAATTATCGATCGCCTGGCTCATCGCTCAACCCCAAACAAATGCGATCGTCGGAGCAAGAAATACTAACCAAGTATTGGCAAATGCTAAAGCAGCAGAAGTGAAATTATCTCCAGAAGATTTAGCAGAAATTGACGCGATCGGACGAACCGTTACGGATTATTTAGATGACGATCCTGTAATGTGGGATTTTTAAATATAAATTCAATACCAATTCTTAAAAATGGCTCGATCGCTTAAGAAAATATTCTCTAAAAAAAATGAAAAAATCTTTTTTAAGTTCCTAGTCTGGTTGTTTT
>CAYWIH010000251.1:0-2792 GCA_964458305.1 uncultured bacterium
AAAAAACTTCCGACTTCCGACTTCCTATTTCCGATTTCGAGCGAAGCGATAAATTAGCCGCGATTAAATCTCTGTTCGCTTTTGGCATCAAAACAGGTTACTTATCAGGCAATCCTGCTCAAATGATTAAAGTACCCCGACCCAAAGAATCTCTCAACGAACGGATTTTGCTCGATGAGGATGTCAAAAAATTAATTAATGCCGCACAATCTCAACGCGATCGTCTAATTTTAAAGCTAATCTACGTTCTCGGTCTCAGGGTTTCAGAATTAATCGGTTTGAATTGGTCAGACTTTAAACCAACCAGCTCGGACAGTATCGCCGTAACAGTTTTTGGCAAAGGGCATAGAACTAGAACTTTATTGATCGGCACTCAGTTATGGTCGCAGTTAAAGCAACTTTCGCGAAGCGATAAAACTGAAGCTGTTTTTTTATCTCGGCATGGGAATCGCCTAGATCGCCATGCAATTCACCGCTTAATTAAAAAGGCAGTAGAAATTGCCGGGATTAATCCCCATACTTCTGCACACTGGCTACGTCACGCTCATGCTTGCCACAGTCTTGATAATGGTGCGGGAATAGATCTAGTAATGAAGTCTCTCGGTCATAGTTCTTTGGCAGTTACTTCTCGTTATCTCCACGTTCAACCCAGTGAGTGTACCAGTAAATTTATCGATCTCGAGTAACTCGAGTAAATCCCTCGCACTGTTCAGAGTGCAGTCCGATGCTTAGCAATCAAATTAGTCCCTTGATGCGATCTTCGCGCTGTCAATGAGTGGCATAAACTCGCCTGGTAGAAAGTTGAAGAAGATGAACTATTTTACGCTAGTATTCTAAAAAACAGTAAAAGATTGTTTGATATGCTTTTTATTGAAAATTTGTCTATTGAACTAATTGGTGTAGTTGGAATTACGATCGCAACGTTAGGATTTACGGCGTTGCGTAGGTGGAAAAATTATCAAAAATATCGTTCGCTAAGAAATCTTCCCGGCCCGTCTGGACATTGGTTATTCGGAATTTTGCCCAAAATGATTGCCGCAGCCCGCGATGGTCAATTGATTCCATTAGCTTTGAAATGGCATCGAGAATTTGGTGATATTTTCGTAATTTGGAACTTCGGAAAACCGGATTTAGTGATTAATAATCCTTATATCATCCAAAATATTCTGCTCCAAGGTCAAAAAGAAGAAACTTTCGTTAGAGGTGGTTTTGGTTATACGGCTTATGCAGATGTTTTTGGAGTTCATCTCGGCAATCAAATCGGTGAAGATTGGCAATGGCGCAGAAAAGCTTGGACTCCAGCTTTTGCTTCTTCTCGATTTCAATCAAAATTCAATATTATTGAGCAAGCTAGCTTTACTTTCATCGCAAAAATCAAACACTTCGCTGAAAAAGAAGAAACAGTCAAAGTAGATCCTTTGTTTCTAGATTATACAATGAGCATCATTGCTTACTTCTTGATTGGTGTACCCCTCGATCGCCAAAAAGACGTGATTCTACCAATTTTAGAACCAGAGAAAGTCACAAAAACTTTAGCCGTTCTAGAAAAACAAGTATTATTACAAGGAACGCTCGGATCTAATTGGCTCAAATACTTACCAATTCGGCAAAATAGAGCTTGCCGTGAAGCCAAAAAATATCTGACAAACTTTTTAAAACCCAGAATTGATTTAGCTTTTAAACTAGCCAAAAATCAGTCAATAGATGAGATTCTCCTGCCATCGAATCATCCCATAAGAGACTCGATGGCTACCCTGATGGCAGCAGATCCTAAATATACTCCAGAACTATTAAGTAATGGGATTTTAGCTGGACTTTTTGCTGGACACGATACAACTTCTCACACTCTTTCTTTTGCAATGGGAGAATTAGCTCTCAATCCTACTGTGTTTCAAAAAGCAAGAAAGATAGTAGATTTAGTTATGGAAAAAGATTTAAACGTAGAATCTCTCAAGGAACTAATTTATGTTGAAGCTATTTTCAGAGAGACTATGCGTCTACATCCAACTGCAGCTCAATTAAGTGTAGTTGCAGCTCGAAATACTACCATTAAAAACATAGAAGTTCCTAAAGATACTTTAATCTCTTTAAATCTAATGACCGCAGGTCGAAACTCTGATATGTATTCACAACCACTTGAGTTTCAACCCGAACGCTGGTTAAACGATCTTGAAAATGGTCGTTCGAATTTGGTACTTTTTGGTTTTTCACTCGGGGCACATTACTGTTTGGGTGCGCCGCTAGCTATCCTTGAAGCAACAGTGATTTTATCCTTATTAATTTATAATTTCGATTGGGATTTAGTTAATGGGCGTTCTTCACTAGAAGAATTAAATCAAAATATGACAGTGTTTGCTAAAGATGGTATTCCCATTAAATTTAAACTTAGACAGTTTGCACCTCAACCTGTTAGTACTTAGGGTTCTTTGACGATTCCAGTAGTATTTACTCTGATGTGAAAGTTCCGAAAAGGTAATTTATTTTGATTCATCTCAATATTGCTGGTTACTTCAAAAAGCTGTCGGTTAGGTTTTGAGTATGATTACTTAGTGATATTGAAGAGAGAAAAATTCGCCGAACTGATAAGTATCTTATCGGAATTTATCGAGCGGCTATGAAGTGACAAAATATTGACCTGAAAAAAACGTTTTAAACTTAGTTTTTTAGTCGAAAAAATTCCTGAGTTTTGATAAATTCTGATAAATCCTGATAAATCTCTTATCAAATGAGAGGAAAAAATTTGAAAAAAACGTTTTCAAAATTTGCCCAAAAATTTAGCAAGCTAGAGAAAA
>CAYWIH010000252.1:0-2751 GCA_964458305.1 uncultured bacterium
GAAAACTAAAACTTTATTGATTTTTGTTGAGATTTCTTTATCATTATTGTATGCCGATCCCACCCAAATCAAAATGGACACCCAAATCGATAATCGAGCTGTATCTGCAAACAATCTTAAAAGTAAAATTTTAAACGAATCGAATGCTGCGACCTTAGATCGTTTATTTACAAGTACAAATAAATTTCTAGACCGTCTTCCGACTATCCTCAAGGAGATTGATAGTTTTCTCGAAGCAATTCCTCAAATGGTATCAAACTTGCTTAAAAGATATCCTCATCTCCCTGCGATCGTCGGCTATGGGTTTTTAGCTTTCATCTCGATCTATCTAGGTTTAGCTGTTTGCGCCGCGCTTAATGATATTCCTGTGCTGGGGAGTTTGTTAGAGTGGGTTGAGTTTACTTATGTTGTCTGGTTTTCTATTCGGCATCTTTTATTTGAAACGCAGGGCGATCGGCTAAAAATCAACTTTCAATACAGGGTTTTGAACGGGGCTATAGCCTTGCAGAACTTGGACTTTTGATTGAGCAAATCGCAAGGTTATTGAAAGTCGGACTTGCCCGCTAGTATTACGAATAGATCGATGAATTAGCTTATCTGAAAACAATACAAATTCACCAGGTCGCAGCACCACTGGCAGAGCTTCTTGTTCGATTTCAGGAGCGATAGTAAAAAAGTTGTTGCCACTAAAAGGATCGGACATTTTTACAACACAATCACCATTTTTTTGATATTCGCTTGGTATATATTTAAAACCATTAAATTCATTAACTTCTGTTAAGGCGATATATACATTAATCGTTTTACCGTCTCCTTTTAATAAATTCGGATAGGAATCTTGATGCCAAATCGAGATTAGTTCTTTAGAAGGATAGTTAGCCCAAATTTCAGATCGCCACAAAATTACATTGTGACCTAAATATTCTTTTACTTTTTCTAAAATTTTTGCATCATGACACAAATTTAAAATCAGATCGGAGTCCAAGTGCCGCTCCATGTAGTACTCTTTTTTAGACAATTCAATTAGTAATAAGAAAATAGAGCCTATTTTAAAATTAAGAAAAGATTTCAAAAAACTATTAAATAGTATTTTTAAAGGAGGTTTTGGTAATACTTCTTGAAATATTTTATCTACAAATTCGTCGATATTACCAGATGAACTAAGAGAATATGCCCCAAAAATCTCATCTTCTGGGCTATATTTCGGTTGTAAAGAACTTTTCTTACAATTTACACCACTCCAAATCAAACTGCGCTTCCACAATTCTTCAATTAATCCTTTAGATTCAGTTGGTTTTGGTAGCCTTATTTCTTGGAGCTTATTATCAAAAAACTTACCACTTATACCGTTAAGATCGGGAGAATTGGCACAAAATAGAGCTGGTTTAGCCCCTTCTTCTGGAGTAAATCCAATTCTTAACAATTTACTAAGTTGATGACCGAATGATATATTCGATCGTACAAATCCGGGATGAACTGCATTAATTGCTAAATTAGTATTCTTAAATTTACTTGCTAATTTTAAAGTAAATAATAATAAACATAATTTGGAAATTTTGTACAACTCTAAAAAATTAAAGGGCGTTTTACGCTCTAATAAATTCCAATTCACAGAGCGAACTTGTACTAGATCGGAAGAAACCATTACAATTCTACCTGAATTAGAATTTTGCAATTTTTCTAAAAGTAAATTAGTTAGCAAAAAATGCCCTAAATAATTAGTTCCCCAGATTAACTCAAATCCTTCTTTGGTTATCCCTCTTTTATCAAAAATTCCCGCATTATTAACTAATATATCTAAAGGCAATTGTTTTTGTTGAAAACAATTAACAAAATTGCGAACTGATTCAAGAGAAGAAAGATCCAACTGCAAAAATTCAACATTCTGATTTCCTGATTTTCCGCGAATTTGCTTTGCCGCTTTAAAACCCCTCTCTTCTGACCGACTAGTAATAAATACGCGAGTATTGTTTTTTGCTAAGTTTATAGCCGTTGCTAATCCAACCCCGGAACTCCCTCCTGTTACCACGCAAACTTTTTCCTTTTCTTTTAGATTCATATTGAAAAAAATTAATATTTTGCAATTCAGTCAGAGAAACCAATTATTGGAAGATTTTAGTCAATTAGAATCTTCCAATAATTATAAAAATCTATTTTACCTTTTTAATTGTTGGATAAAATTCTATTTTATAAAAACTGCATTAAAAAAAATAACGTGACCATCCCAATCGTAAACCCGATCTATATTTCCCTTCTGACATATTTGTTTCCTTCTCTTCACTTTTTTATCTTACCAAATAATTTCGATTATTGTCGATCGTATTGACAATAGTTTATCTTTTTTTTCTCAAAATTTTCAACTTTAATTTGTTATTATCAGTATTTTTTTGAAACTTTAAAAATTAGATCGAAGGCATTAAATTGCAATACGGAACTTCAACATTGATTTTTCTTTAAATAAATATTGAAACTTATTTTACTGCTGCGAAATGGAGAATCAGATCTGTTTACGATCGCAGTGTATTTTATATTTTAAAATTATTTTTTTTGTCGGTCGCATTAGTATTTAGAATCATTTTTGGAAAATCGGCAAATTTATTTCTCGGCCTAATCCTATTGATGTGGCTAACATTCCTAAAATTGCAGTGCGAACTTCGATCGATGCCAGGGTTAATAGCTCGCCAAACTTCTCCCATCCGTAAGTTTTGATATCAGCGATCGACTGCTCGATGACTTCGATCGGATCTAACT
>CAYWIH010000253.1:0-2750 GCA_964458305.1 uncultured bacterium
CTTATCTCTTTTATGGGATAAGGATGCCCCTCATGTACGTGAAACGTCATGAGTGGGTCGTATTCACTGATGGGTAGGGACGTACTATTTCGTGCGTCCTTAAAAAGAAGGATATGAAAATAAAACAGTCTAATAATATTTTAGTTATTGGTGACGTACACGGTTGTTTGAATAGTTTAAAAGGGATCGTCGAGGAATCTTGGGAAAGTGACGATATCTTAGTTCAAGTCGGAGATTTAATCGATCGCGGCAATTTTTCAGCACAAACGGTTAAATATATTTGGGATTTACAAAAATCTTATCCCGATCGGGTTTTTATTGTGTTGGGAAACCACGAAAGACAATTAATTAAATATTGCGAAAGCGAATCTAATTATAATTGGTTGCGACAGGGGGGTAAAAAAACTTTAAAAAGCTTCGATCGCGCTGGAATTTGTTTATTTGAAACTGCTCGCTGGATGAAAAATCTGCCTCTTTTCTGGGAAAATGACGATGTTTTTATCTCTCATGCGGGAATAGCAGAACGGAGTGAAAATCCTTTCGATCTCGATCGGGCCGATAGTATTTTATGGAATCGTCAAACCCTTAAAAATCTCAATAAAGTTCAAATTGTCGGTCATACACCTCTCAAACGCGATCGACCTTTATTTAATCCTCAATCCCAAAGTTGGTATATCGATACTGGTGCTTGCTTTGGCGGATATTTAAGTGGGATTAAATTAACATCTCGAGGAGATTCGATCGCTACTTACTCTATTAAAACTAGATCTCGCGATATTTCAATATTTTTTTAAGATAATTTAACCAGCTTCACCCCGTAACAGAGATGAAGCCGAATTAGAGATTAAGAAGCTAGAGCAACTTCAACCATTTGTTGGAGTTCGCCACTTTGATAAAGTTCGATCGCAATATCAGAACCGCCGACAAACTCGCCATTAATATAAATTTGGGGAATAGTTGGCCAGTTAGAATACTCTTTAATTCCCTGACGAATTTCGGGATCGTCCAAAACATCTATTGTTTCGTAGGGCGCACCCAAACTATTAAGAATTTGAACGACATTGTTAGAAAAACCGCATTGAGGCATTAACTTCGACCCCTTCATAAAAATCAGTATTTTGTTGTTATTTACTAAATTGTCGATTCTTGTTTTAACTTCTGGTGTCATTGTTACTACTTGTTCTGTGATGGTAATTTAATTAAACTTGATGGTCGTAACCATTTCCAGCTCGAGCGCGCTACAAATAAAACCCTCCCCACCTCTCCCATTTTTCTGTAGCTCGCTTAAGTAGAAACGGTCTTACATGGTCTTCTGGCCCGAAGCACTCCAAGTGTCAGGAGTGTAAGTCTTCAAAGCCAAAGCGTGAATTGCTTCAGAAGCCATTGCTTCAGATAAAGCACTATAAACTAACTGATGTTGTTTGACTCTAGTTTTGCCTTCAAACTCAGAAGAAACGACGATCGCCTCGAGATGGTCGCCGCCGCCAGTCAAATCTTTTACTATCACCTCAGCTTCAGGTAGTTTAGCTTTAATCATTGCTTCTACTTGTTTGAGGCTAACCATTGCCACTTTCCTTCATAATATAGATACTAAGATTATTTTCACCGATCTTGATGAGTTGAAGTTAAATAATCTAGAGTTTTTTTACCGTCTTAGTTTCTTGAAGTTTGATAGGGAGAATCGACAAACCCTAATTCGTATAATTGCTGGTAAGATTTTTTACCGAGTTCGCTGGTAGGATTTTGAGAGCGAATTACTTGAATTAGTAAAGGAACTGATAGTTCTGGCTGTTGTTGCGCCCGATGTACTAATGCTAGCTGATAAGTGGCTTCGTCCCGCATAATTCCAGTTTTTAGAGCATTGTTGCGCTGTGCTTCGTAAATTGTCGGATCTATTCCTGCGAAACTATTAGCTAATTGAAGATAAAAATTCGATAGTTGGCTGTAAACTTGACGAGCTTCTTTAAGTTTTGTTGCTGCCAAGCGGTATTGTTGGGAGTCGATCGCCCTTTTGGCCTCTTCCATGAGCTTTTCGCCGCCTTGCAAACTTAGCAAACTGCTAGAGCCAGTCAAGGGGCGCAGTTCGTTGGAATTTTGAGGTTGTTGGGATCGAGTTAGAGGTGTATCGATCGAGGCGAAAATTAACGCCAAAGACATTATAATGCCTGTATTGAGGATATTTTTTGCTAAGCTCACCATTACTTTGTTTACCTACTTGTCAAACAAGAGACTTTTTAAGATTCCGGTATCTTAACATCTATTTTTTGTTTTTCCGACTTGAATATAACAATTTATCAACAGTCATGCGGTTCTCTTAGGGAAACGTAACGGAGATCGAGAATCGATCTTTGATGGGGAGGTACTTCAAGCAGATTGTAACCTCCCTAAACAAAGTTCTACAACAATTCAAATCATTTCTAAGAGATCTTTATTGTCATATCTTCTTCGACGCTAATTTGACAAGATAAACGATCGCCGAACTGAGCAGCAATGCGATCGAGCCACTGACTGGGTTGAGGGGCATTTCCTTCGATCTTAACGGCACAAGAGCCGCAAAAACCATTGCCCTGACAGTTGAAATATTGAGTTATAAAATTGTGGGGCGATAGACCTCGTTCGAGTAAAATAGAACGTAGGTTAGAACCTTTGGACACTGTCAACTCGTGCCACGTTTTACCATCCCAAACCCGCAATTGACAGGTATCTTTAACTGTAGTTTGTTGAGTTAAATTGGCTTGTTCTGCCATTAT
>CAYWIH010000254.1:0-2707 GCA_964458305.1 uncultured bacterium
TACCGAATGGACAATTTTGGATATATTCGGTGCCATAAATCGACAGTGCATAACCAGTCGCCCAGCCAACCTGACGCATCGGTTCAAGGGCAGCAGAGAGATCCCCAGAAAATACACGGCGAAATTTTTCATCAAACACCAGCTCGTCGCTCAACCCAAGTTCATTAAAAAAAGTGCTGCTATGGGCTACATATTCTGGTTCTGCAAGGGTTGTGGGTGTTACAGGTACGAAATGACCAGAAAAAACCTGACGGGCACGGCGATCGTCACCATCTTTGGTGGCATCAGGATCTACGTTTAAGGTGTCCATCAAAGAATAATCCGCCAATCGCACAAACTCCTCGAAGGTCGTTACACAGGGATCGGCAGATGGTTTAGATAGATATGACATTAGTTGCTAACTATTTATTATGTGGAAACTTGAGGAAAGCAGAGTAAGCCATGCATTAAGTTATGCTAGCTCTGTTTTGATAAGTCCAGAGGGCTAATTTTCGTTACGCCCTGCTGATGAAGTTCTGCTGCAAAAGTTGTGCAGGGGATAGCAGGGAGTTTGGAGGCAACAGCAGTCGAAAACTCATAGTATTTAGTGTCGGCTTCCCATTGAGTTGTGGAGTTCGATTGTAAATTGAGATTCTGGAGCATTTGACTAAATATTGCTGGGTGCTAGTTCTGTATTTTACACAATTTAATAATAGATTGGACTTTGGACAAATTTTTTGGTCGCTCGATCGCGAGGGACTCACCATTTTGTTTGGGTTGAGATTCGTTTTAGGTGCGCGCGAGCGATCGGCTGCAACTTTTGGAATTATTTGGAGGTTTGAGTTCAAAACTATTTTCCCCAAACCCCCAAATAATAACCACCGGCATTCATACTTGAGAGTAAAAACTTCGAAGCTTTGCCAAATTCAGTAGGCTTTCTGGAGTCTAGATCGCGATCGAGACCGTTTGTATTTTGTCCAAAGTCCAAATTTGAAGATCTCAGTAAAAATAAAATCGATAATAATGCGATCGCAACCAGTAACCAATTACCCGATCGCCTCAAGGAATTTGATACGGTGATATTTGACGTGAGATCTCGCAACTCGCCAAATATTAAACTAATTAAGGATATTGATTTTGATGGTTCGATCGTAGTGTTTGCTCCGGGCGATCTGCCCCAAGATGTTATGAGCGATCTTTCTAACAGGGCTGCTGATGTGGTGGTGAAGCCGATTGATTGGAGCAGTTTAAGGAATAAAGAATATTTTAGATAAAATTGGTTGGCTATGAAGAATTTAGATTAAATCAGAGTTTTGCTATTTTGAGATCTATCTCGACTCTACCCCAACCTAAAGATCGCAGTAAAAATAGAACCGATGATACCGATGCCCAATGCGCTTATTATCGCTAAAAACCAATTACCTTGAAATGTAACTCTAGTCTCAACGAGACTTAACCTTTTATCTAGACCATCTATCTTACTATCTAAAGCTTTAATTTCTCCCTTTAGCTCTACTTGTCCAATCTTGATTTCGGAGATATCTTTTTCTAATTTATCCATGCGACCATTAAGATCGCTGCTTAACTTACCGATCGCATCCAGTATCGCTTTATCTCTAGTTTCAATTTCGCTGCTGCTCATGTTCTGCTTGTAGATATTTGCTATCATTCTAAGCGAAACGACCTCACAACCCGCGCGCGATCGATCTCGGTGAATTAAACTCTTCAATCTGTTCTTGTAATTCCTGGTTTTAAATTTAGATCGATTGAATTTTAATCTTAACGTTAATCTAAAAGTTATGAAACTACGCCCAATAAAAACTGAATTAGATTATCAAAATGCACTCAAAGAGATCGAGAGATTATTTAAAGTTGAACCACTTTCGCCAGAATGCGCCCCAGCTCCGCCGGATCTCGCAAAGCGAGATCGCTTAGATAAAGACCAAAAATAATATATAAACAATTTACTTTATTGGGATTAGCTAAAATACCTGATTAAATCGAGAACTGCTATACAATAATTAGGAACGTAAGTTACTTATATTTTATTAAGAGAAAAATGTTTAATAAAGAGTATTTAGAAATATTATCTAAAGGTTCAGAGTCATGGAATGAGTATAGACTTAAGAAAAAAGAAACTGCCTTTCCAGATTTGAGAAATGGGTTTTTTGTTAAACAAAATCTAACAAAGATAGATTTAAGAAAATCTATCCTATATGATACAAATTTTTGCGGTGCAAATTTAACTAATGGTGATTTAAGTGAAAGCCAAATAATTAATGGTGATTTTGCTAATACTGTTTTAGACAATAGTAATTTAATTGGTATCGATGTGCATGAATCCAATTTTAATAATAGTAGTTTGATTCAAGCTAATTTAATGTATAGCAACTTTATAAAAGTCAAATTAATCGAGGCTAATTTTAGCAATTCGGACTTGTCTTATGCAAATTTTACAGATTCAGATTTGAGTAATAGTGATTTGACAGACGTAGATTTGTTTAATGCTTATTTATGTAACACCAATCTTAAAAATGTTAATCTAAGTGGTGTCAATTTAGATAATGCCGATCTTAAAAATGCTAATTTAGAAGGTAGTAAAGGTTTAACTTTAAAACAACTAACAAAAGCGAAAAATTGGACAAAAGCCAAATACAGTAGAGATTTACAAAAAAATACTCTGTTTCAGTTTTTATTCTTTTTAGAGGAATTAAGAATATCTTTAGAG
>CAYWIH010000255.1:0-2703 GCA_964458305.1 uncultured bacterium
GAAGTATAGTAGCTTTGGCGGTAGGAAGGGAAAGATTGCCGCAAATTTGGCTCGATCGGCGAGAAGAATTAAGCTAAAGCACTTTCATCGCCACTATCTTTAGCAAACAAACAAGATGCGCCAGTTTTATCCCGCATTTGCCACATAAATTCCGCATTAATTGGCTCGGGTAAAGCGAAAACGTTCAAGTCACTTTGGGGTGCTTCGTTACTATAGCGATTAAAATCTTCTTCTGCAAGGCATACTTTTGTAGTTGCGGGAAGTCTGGCTAAATTTATCAAACGATCGAGAAATTTTTGGGCTTTTGGCGTATCTTCGCGGTGTTTGACAGTTGCGATGACGTTAAGAGAAGATCCCTTCCAACTATCAACGAGTCTATATGCTAGGAGAATGGCTAGATCGAGATTTTCAAACTCCATCTGTAAATCCCATTCCGGCCCGCGATCGCCGATCCAGAGATCGATCCGTTTTCTACGACCCAAACCAGCTTGCGGGTGTTCCACTAAAATCGCCACCCCCATGCGCTGACGAGTAGCTTCTTTAACTACTTGGTTGAGTTCTTCGTGAAGGGAAGGATCGCTAGGTAACTCTAAAAAGAGAATATTAGGGCGGAAAAAAGAGCCGCTTAAAGCCTGCATACCCAATCTAATCCCTTTAGCAAAATTATCCGATTCCATAACGCTAGAAGAAGCAAAAACGCCATCTTTTTGAAAAGCCTTCTCCGAGTCTTTTAGTTCGCTTTCGAGTCGAGCGAACGTATGTTTGGGGGTAATTCCTAGCAATTTTACCGAACCCATCGGATCGGCAAGGTGATAGACCAGACGAAACGTACCGCGAAGCTTTCGGGCATCCTCGATCGGTAGTAAGATATTGGGTTTCCAAGCCCGTTCCGAGCTGCCGCGAGTCATTTTGACCTTTTTGGCGGCCCACTCTGCTACTGCAGCAAATAATCCGCTACGCACGTCTCCAAAAGGAGATTTTAAATTGCGTTCGATTAAAATTCCGTAGATGAAAAAGATTACCGCTACTGCAATTAAACTGATGACTGGATTAATGATAAACATCACAAAGAGGCAGCCAGCCAGACCTAATAAAGGTACGATCGCGGGGATGGGAAATAAGGGTCTAAAACTCAGTAAACGCAGATTTTGCTCCACCAACACCACCAAGTTGATTGTGGCATAGGCGATTAAAAAGAACATTGTAATTAAAGGCGCGATCGCGTTGAGGTCTCGCAACATCAAACTAAGGAAAACGATGCCCGCAGTTATTAAAGTTGCATTACGCGGTTCTCCCTTTCTAGTTTTTTTAGATAACCAATTGCCCAGGGGTAAAATATCGTGTCCTCCCAATGCTTGAAGGATGCGAGGTGCGCCGACAAAGGAAGCTAAAGCCGAGGAAAATGTTGCCGCCAATAAACCTGCCAAAACTGCCGGCCCCCAATATGCCAGGTCAATCATGATAGTATAGTTTTCAG
This sequence comes from uncultured bacterium, assembly GCA_964458305.1. Taxonomy (GTDB): domain Bacteria; phylum Cyanobacteriota; class Cyanobacteriia; order Cyanobacteriales; family JASJDA01; genus JASJDA01. Next base: position 1,478 of record CAYWIH010000255.1, read on the forward strand.
CTAGTTGTTCGGGGGAAGCCGATCGCGCCAGCCAATAAGCTAGAAGCAAGTAAATTACCAAACTCAAGGCGATCGCCGACATAGTGCCGATGGGAATGCTGCGGCGCGGGTTTTCCAAATCTCCCGACATATTTGCCCCTGCCATAATGCCAGTAGCGGCGGGGAAGAAAACAGCAAAAACAGCCCAGAAATTTGTCCCCGAGAAGCCATCCTCTACACTCCCAGGAAATTCGCCCCACCAAGTAACTGGATATTGCATCGATCCTGTTGCCGCAGCAGCACCAACTGAGATTAAGGAAGCAATCACGATCGCCAGGATGAGGTATTGTATGCGAAAGGCTAAACTGGTGCTGATTAGAGCTATACTAAAAATTATTGCGAAGACCGCTAAATCTACCAACAGGGCAGAATGGTCGGGGAAAATTCTCAGCCAACCAGCGCGAAAACCAAAAATATACATGGTGACGGCGAGGGCTTGGGAGAAATAAAGGGGAATGCCAATACTGCCGCCTACTTCCAATCCTAAAGACTGGGAAATCATCGAAAACGCGCCCCCTGCCCCAATGCGGATATTGGTAATAAAGCAGGACATGGAAAGCCCAGTAAAGCCAGTAATGCCAAAAGAAAGCACTATAATTGCCGTCGCGCCCAAAAGCCCAGCATTTCCGACAACCCAACCCTGACGCAGAAACATAATTACGCCGAGAATTGTTAGTAGTGTGGGTACGAATACGCCGCTAAAAGTACCGAATTTTTTCGTGCGTTTGACTTCGTGTTCTTCAACTTGTCTTTGAATGTCTTTGGGTTTTACATTCTGCTTTCTCGGTGCAGTCTCTAGGTTTTGGCTTTTTTGCGTCATGGATGCCCTATTTTTCAATGCGATCTGAAGATACTTTAATAAATATCTCGATCGACCGAGGGTTTCATCTCCCTTGAGAAAGAGGTTAATTTTAGATTAAATTGCGCCCCTAAATAAATATTGGACAAATAGGAGCAGTCTCCCCGATCGCGAAGATCGTGCTATCAAAATTCAATTATTTGTATCTAGATTTAATTTTAGATTTTACTTAAATTTACGAGATAAACTTTTGCCAAGAGTATTTTTAAGCCCTAAATTTTTGACTAATTTACTAACAAATACTTGCTGAGGTTCGGCTGAATTTAAACTGATTTTTTTCCGCGCTTATTTCTTAACCAATTATCGATTGAAACAGTATTATAACCAA
>CAYWIH010000256.1:0-2634 GCA_964458305.1 uncultured bacterium
TCCTGAGTCTGCCAGCATTGCTTTGATTGAAGATATAGAGTTCGATCGCGATATTATTGTTTTTCTCGATGCAGATTTGCCAGTTAAAGTGCGATCGCATTTAGAGGATAAAGTTACTGATGTGGTGGTTAAACCGATCGATTGGCAGAAGCTCAAAGATAAGGCTTATTTTTCTTAGTGCGATCGCATTAAATAATTGAAATTTAACTTTAATTTTATTCTGCTATTTAACGATATAACTATTAAGCAATTTAATTAAAAAAGTAGAGAAAAAGTGCAAAAAGGGCAAAAAGCGCAACAGGGCAATCAACTTGTCCTGGGGGCGAGACGCACAACACGGAAACCGAAAGGGCTGTCGCGGTCACCGGGATTGCTGCAGCGATACGCAGAACGGCAGTATGAGGATTGGAGTCCCAAGAACCACCGCCTATTACTTTTGCACTACTAGATTCTGAAATCCAGGCTATACCATCATTAGGTGCATTGACATAGTTAGAGTGCCAATCACCACCAGGTGTCTAAGCGATTTAAACGATCAGGATCTTTATTATCGGTGGTTAACGTTTGTTGGCTCTCAAGATCTGAGGAACTGTTAATTGATGAGATCTTATCCACTCCTGGAGTGGCTGGAGGTTGAATTTCAGTATCTTCAGTTTTGCCATTAGGTTGTTGGGGGTGATCGATTTTGTTGTTGGGAGCAGGTGGCTTTTATTGATCGATTAATTTAAGTTCTTCTGTTCAGAGGAATTGATTAGAGGAATAGTGCGACCGAAAGTAAAAAAACTGACTAAAAAGCGATAGTTTTTGTCAAAATATTGTCTATTTAGAAATTTTAGAAAATAAATTAGACTAAAGTACAATATACAAGAATGTAAGGAAACTGACAAAATAAGTTTTATAGGAATAAAAATCAAAGATTGCGGCTTTAGTAAAACTTAAAAAGAAAAAAGAATAAGCTATGCATCAATTTTCTAAACAGCCTTCATCCTTCTCTCCCAGCAATTCTCATTCTCCCTTATTTAAATCGCGACCGTTTTCACCAGAAACCGCACCAAGATCGGCTTCTGGACAAGATCGAGATCTCAAAGAAGTTTTTCAACTGCAGCTAAAAAAAGGACAGTGGCGAAATTAGTCAAGTTCAGCAAGAAAGATTGACTTATCTACAAGGGAAAATAACAAATAATCTCTTCAAGAAACAATCTAGGATACAAAGATACTATAGCGATCATGAAATACATTTTGCTGATTCTCCAGCTTATGTACCAGTTCAGCCTAAACTAACGGTTGGTGAACCTAATGATAAATACGAACAAGAAGCCGATCGAGTTGCTTCAGTTGTTGTTGAGCAAATTAATGCTCCAGCCCAGCAAACACAATCAAACCCATCGCTACAGCGTGAAGATAAAGAAGACGAAGAAGTTCAAACCAAACTGGAAATAAGTTCGCTTCAACGTCATTTATTTGACTTAATTTTGTAACTTGATAGTTATAAATACATATAAGCTATGATTTGGTGTGCGTTATTATTCTAAATAATTAAATAATTAACTGAATTTTTAAAAGTTGTGAATTCAAAACAAATTGAAGAAATAACTCGCTTACGCCAATTAAAACTATCTCCAAAAGAAATTGCACGAAAATTAAATTTACGTTCGTCACAGGTAAAAGCAGTTTTAAAAGAACAAATCAATCTATTAGAAAAAACTCGTCGTGAAGGTAAATCTTTAGCACCTTTAGAAAAATGTTTAATTAATCGTGAAGCTGCTGAAAAACTGTTAGGTTTTCAGACTAAAAATATTAATTATTCTCTAAAATCGGATGATGAAGGTAGAGAAAATGAACCTGGTTTAGCCACAATTATGGTGAGCAGATTTGAAAATAATAGGTACTTTTTTGCTTGTTATCTAATCGATTATTATTGCTTAGGAGTTAAAAAGGTCGTGGGCCCTCTTAGAGTCGATTCTAATAAACATACTAAATTGATTCAAGAATATTCTGATATGGAAGATACGATCGAAATTAGTTTAACTCAGGCTCAATCGATTATTTTTGGAGCTATTGAGTATGCTGAAACATTAGGCTTGTCACCACATCCTGATTGGGAAAATGCTAAAGGACATTTGGGAGAACCAGCTCTTGATTTATCATCAATTGAATTTGGTAAAAATGGAAAACCATATTTTTTCTATCAATCTAATGATGATGTAGAAACTATCATTGCAACTCTTAAAGAAACGGTAGGAGAAGGCAATTTTGATTATCAAGAATTAGAGGAAGATGGTTTTAGTATTATTAGGCATGGGGATTATGTCGTCATAATCGACAATTAAACTAATTCGATCTAACTCCACAATTCAAGATAAAACTGATAGTCAATCCGTTTTATCACCTGTTCGAGCGCAATACTAAGTCCTTTGGTTTGAAATCTCAACCACTGTACTGCTGCTCTTACTAAGCTTTCTGGTAACTGCTTAATTGACTGTATAACTTTGGAGTTACTAAGTACATTTCTTAGGGAACGAACCGCATCGACTAATTTAAGGCGATCGACATATACTTCCTCAAGTTTTTGAATGACATGGGAATAGATCGATCGAGCAGTTTTAGTCCCATCCCAAATTACGCTGCTGTAAC
>CAYWIH010000257.1:0-2508 GCA_964458305.1 uncultured bacterium
GCGATACTGGTGAAGTCGTTTGAGTGATGCTTGGTAAAGAGTCGCTCAAGTTGACAACAGGAAATTTGTGCCGTAGTATTTCAAGCTGACGCATTCTCTGATGGGTGCAGGTCTTTCTTTTTCCAGTTTTGACGTGGTATTGCCAGGATTTACAAGTGCAATGAGTGTCGCTTACTTGATAAATTTCTCCTGATTCCATGTTGACAACTGTTGAGAAGTTATCAAACCATTTATATCCTCTGAAAGCTCTTGGTGAGATGAATGTAGCGATTTTCTTGCCTTCTCTGCTACGATAATAAGCCCATCTCACTCGACCTCGACCCATTTCGAGTTTGTACTTTAAAATTTCGATCGCATTCGGTAAAACTGCTAAAAAGCAGTTGTGGAGAGGATTTAAAGTGCGATCGTATTCTTTAAATCTTTGATCGTATTCGGTTGTATATGGCATGATGTGTAAATAATGTAATGAGTATTTTTTATCCCTAGCTCTTCAGATGGTAGGGATTTTGTATTTATTCGGAGCTAAATTGAGTTTTAAGCTGACTTCCCCTCAATTAAATGAGTTGTTATCGATCCATCATCTAGCAATTTCGATTTGATGTATTCCGCTATACTAAGATCCAAATCTATTGCGTCTTTATGAATTTTTTTTCTTTCTTCTGGGCTAACTTTTAGCCTAATTGTCCATTTTTGAATTTGATTGGCCTTCATTTCTCTATTAAGTAGAATTTTACTATTTAGCAGAATAATAGTAAAAAAGTATCTTTTTGTCAATTAATTACCTTTGTCCCTTAATATTTTGAAAAAGCAATAAACTATGAATGGATTCAAAAGAGAGAAAACGTAGATTCGTTAATGTACTTGAGGGTTTACTTTCAAGCGAGTGTGATGGTGTTCAAACCAAACTAGCTAAAAAATTAAAAATGCAAACTTCACGAATTTCTCGATGGCTAGCTGGAACAGTAGATCCGATTAATATAGAAACTTTAGTTTTTTCTCAAATTGCTCAACTTAAGGGATGTTCCAGTGAAGAATTAGCACAGACTCTGGGTTTTTTTGAAGTAAATCAAGATCCTCCAGAAAAATTTCGATTACTTCTCGAAGAGATTTTGTCAAATAAAACTCAAGAACAACTGGGGGAGCGTTTAGGAGTTAGTCAAAAAACTATCAGCAGTTGGCTAAACCCTGAAAGAAATGTCGATCCTGCCAAAATTACTGCTGGAACTATGTTTTTTATTGCTCAAGAACAAAGATGGCAATTTGACGACTTATTAGTTTATCTTGGACTGAAAAAGGATTCATTAAAAGCAAATTTATCATCCAAGCTGCAATTTCAATCATTCGATATTTTATTATTAGAACAACTAAAACTGTTAATTTCATTATCTAGTTCTATTGAAGCGGCATTAAATAACCAGAACAATATGCCATTATTTAGAATAAAAGAGCAAATAAATTCTCCAGATACAATAGAATTAAATTCTTATAGTGTTTGTATAGTTCTTGAAAAAGAAGACATAAAAATTGCTTCCAACTATGCAAATAAACTAGGTCTCCACTTTCAAATTGAAGCCGACAACATAGAAATTTTTACAATCCGAAAACTTCCCGAAAAGCTAAAAAAATTTAATTTATTTATATTTGATATTCAATATATTGATAAAATCAACGCGCTCGATCGCATCAATCAAACATCGTTTGATTGCGATATAGTTATATTTACATCACCAGAATTAGAAGAAGAAGTACGATCGCAGCTTGAAGATAAAGTAACGGATATAGTGGTAAAGCCGATCGACTGGGACAGCTTGAAAGATAAGCCTTATTTCACATCAACGTAATTGACAATCCGGGTGGAATCGGTCAATCTTTCGGGAAAGCCCTTCTAAAATAAACGACTCCGGGGGATTTTCGGACGCTTACTTGCATTCCCCCGAACTTAGTCTGGACTCTTTTCGTACTCCCAACTGATTCCGATCTGAGCTGCTTTGACACTAAACAGTTCTTGAAACGCCGCAACCGTAGCGAACCCGATATTCTTGTTAAGGTCGCCGGGACTATAGTTGTTGCAATTCGAGGAACGGCAGTCATGAGGCTTATTATTCCCAGACCCTTCGGTTTGTGTTGCTTTGCCCTATCTTTAGGATAAGCGGGCTTAACCTATTAGCAAAGATTCTTTTTTACTCAAGTTAGATTTTTTAAAGTCGCACCCCCTTAATGGCGCGAACCATCTTCATCTCGTTATCAAATCAATCAATTCATTTGTTAGTTTAAACAGCTCTGTAAGCTGCTTTTCTAGTAGTTATTGGCTGTTTATCTGCCAGGGGTTTTTAGGGATTTTTCTTTTTTATTTTTATGACTTTGACTTATTAAAATCTATCAAATTAGAGGGAATTAAGCTGACTTTTTAAATCGATTTAAGACATAATAAGCTATTTTATGATACTATTTTACTTATGCTAAACTTTCTGGATAATAGCCTAATCCTTTTGTAAAACATTGACAAAA